>CAMBXJ010000035.1 GCA_945871455.1 Asaia bogorensis | reverse complement strand
AATTCCGGCTCGTTCAACCGCAGATGCAGGATCGCGTCGTCCAGCGCGCGCGCCATCGCCAGCGGCCAGAACCCCGCCCCCGCCGCGTGCACCCCTGCCAGGTCGGCGGGCACCGAGTCTGGCCCCGACACCGTGATCGTCGCCAGACGCTCGGCCCGGGACAACGCCACCGTCACATGCGGATAGGTCATGCCGTCCTCGGAGATCCTCCGAGCCAACGGGGTCAGTGCCACACCGGTCGCCGCCCCCATATCATCGCCCGCGGGCAGCGCCGCCCCACCCGCACGATCAGACCCCGCCGCCATCGCCTGCGCCCTTGCCTGCACCTTCGCCTCCCACGCGGAAGGCGGCACCACTTCATCCACCAGCCGCCATTCCACCGCGCGCGCGCCACGCACGCCTTCTTCCGTCGTGCAGAACATGTCAGCCCGATCCCGCCGCACCCGACGCTTGTCGGTGAGCCGGGTCACCCCACCCGTCCCTGGCAGCACCGCAAGCAGGGGCAATTCCGGCAAAGAAACGGTGGAGCGGCGGTCGTCGATCAGCATGATATGATCCGCCGTCAGCGCGAGTTCATATCCGCCACCCGCCGCCGTCCCGCTGATCGCCGCGAGGTAAAGCTGGCCGGAACAGGCGCTGGCATCCTCGATCGCCATGCGGGTTTCATTGGTGAACTTGCAGAAATTCACCTTGTGCCCGTGCGACGCCATGGCCAGCATGCGGATATTGGCACCGGCGCAAAACACGTTCTCCTTCGCCGAACGCAGGATGACGCAGCGGACTTCCGGATGCTCGAACCGCAGGCGCTGCACCGCATCGGCCAGTTCGATGTCGACACCCAGGTCGTAGGAATTCAGTTTCAACTCGTAATCGCCGAGCAACCCGGCGGCGGCATCGACATCCATCCACAAGGTGGCGATCGGTCCATCGAAGCTCAGCCGCAAATGCCGATACTTGGACGGGTCGGTCTGGAAGTCGATCATGCGCGGATCTCCTCGGCGCGGTCCAGAATAAAGGCCGTGATGGCGGACAGGGTCGGCATGGCAGCCTCCAGATGCGGGGCGTGGCGCGCCCCCGGGATCAGACGGGTTTCGACCGCCACGCGCGCATGATCGTGCACGGCGCGCAGTTGCGCTTCGGTGCCATAGGGGTCGTCTTCGCCCTGCAATGCCAGTATCGGAACGGCGATGCGCGCCAGATAGGAGCAAATATCGAAATTGCGGAACCTCGGGTCCAGCCAGGCCCCACTCCACCCATGAAACGCATTGTCCACATCGCGATGATAGCGTCCCAAACGCGCCCGCAGATCGCCGGTCGCATAGGTCCGGGAAATCCGTTCTATGGCGGCAATGTTCATCGGTTCGACAAAGAAATGCGCCGCCAACGTCACCACCCCCAGCAGTCGAGGATCGCGCGTGGCCCCGGCGTGGATCGCGGCGATGGACCCACCATCGGAATGCCCGACCAGCACCGCCCGCCCAATCCCCGCCGCGTCCAAAACCCGCGGCATCACCGTCAATGCTTCATCATGCATATACGTCATCGGCCAGGGCAGAGCCGCCGGGTCCGATTGGCCGTACCCGAAACGGGAATACGCAAACACGCCCCATTCCGTCATCGCCGCGAGGCGCTCTCCCACGTCGCGCCAGAGATCGATGCAGCCCAGACCTTCATGCAACAGCACCAGGGTCGGCGCCTGGCCGGGCGACGGTCCCCACCACGCGGTTTCCAGCCGCCGCCCGTCCAGACAGATATCTCCACGGCGCAGGGTCAGACCTCCCGCAGGCGGAAGCGCTGGATCTTCCCGGTGGCGGTCTTCGGCAGGCTTTCGGCAAACTCCACCCAGCGCGGATACTTCCAGACGCCGATCTGGTCCTTCACATGCTGCTGCAATTCCACCACCAATGCGTCCGGGTCAGAAACGGCTTCCCGCAACACGACAAAGGCTTTCGGCTTGGTCAGCCCATCCCGATCCTGCTTGCCGATCACTGCCGATTCCAGCACCGCGGGATGAGAGATCAAGGCTTCCTCGACCTCAAACGGAGAAACCCAGATGCCGCTGACTTTCAACATCTCGTCGCTGCGACCGCGGAAGCGGTAATAGCCTTCCTCATCACGCGTGTAGGTGTCGCCGGTATAGGTCCATTCGCCACGAAATGTCCGGCGGCTTTTGTCGCGCTGGTTCCAGTAACCGTCGGCGGCACTGGGGCCTTTGACGATCAGCTCGCCTTCTTCGCCGTGCGGCACGACCCTATCGTGTTCGTCCACCACACGCGCTTCGTAGCCCGGTACCGGCTTGCCGCTGGTGCCGTAACGCACGTCGTCCGGGCGGTTGCTGATGAAGATGTGCAGCATCTCGGTGGACCCGATGCCGTCCAGAATGTCCACGCCCACCAACGCGTGCCAGCGGCGACCGATATCGGCGGGCAACGCCTCCCCAGCCGAAATGCAGCGCCGCAGCCGGTTGGATCCCGCGCCGGGACGGATCATCGGATTGGCCAGCAGGCCGGCGTATAATGTCGGCACGCCGCCGAAGATGGTGGGATTGTGCCGCTCCATCGTCGCCAGCACCGCGTCCGGGGTCGGGCGGTCCGGCAGGAACACCGTCGATGCCCCCACCGCCATCGGAAACGTCAGGCTGTTGCCCAGCCCATAGGCGTGGAAGGCTTTGGCCGCGGAAAAGACGACGTCGTCGGGCCGGATGCCCAGCACGCCCGCGCCATAGGTATCCGCTGTGTGGCGCAGGCTGGCATGGACATGGCGCACCCCCTTGGGCGCCCCCGTCGAGCCCGAAGAATAGAGCCAGAACGCCGTTTCATCCGGGGAAGCCGGCACGGTCGCGGTTTCCGGATCGGTGCCGGCAAGGAAATCGGCAAACCCGACCTGCCGCGGGTCGTCGGAGCGTGCCGGCGCCGATCCGTCCGGTTGCGAGACGACAATGTGCCTCAGGCCCGTGGCATCCCGCAACGCCGCCCCCAGCCCGGACAGCACCGCGACCGACCCCACCACCGCTTCCGAGCGGCTGTCCGCCAGGATGTGGGCGACGGTTTCCGCGGTCAGCAATGTATTGATGGGGACGGGAATGACCCCGGCGCGGATGCAGCCCCAGAAGGCGATCGGAAAGTCGATCGTGTCCAACAGCAGGATGGCGACCCGACGCTCCCGCTCGATGCCCGCTCGGTGCAGGGCGGCGGCGAAGCGGCGGGTTTCAGTGGCCAGACCCGCATAGGTGAGGTCGCGCCACGGATCGGTAAAAGCGGTGCGTTTCCCGTCCCCGTCCCGCACGTGGCGATCAAGGAACCAATCGACGGCGTTGCCGTCCATGCCGTTCTCCTGCGTGAGTTGGGGCGGTTAGGTTCCGCGCAGACTAGGACAGGGGCATGGGCGGGGGAAAGGGACGGCGAGCGAGCACCCCACGACCACCGATCGTCTGGCATGGTTCGTGGCGATCGCCGGTCGTCCAAGCCCGCCCGGTGCTGGACCATCCAGCCGAAATCTCGCTCGCCAACCCAGTTGTCCCGGCCAACCCGGGCCGTATGCCACTGGCCGTCGCCAGGGCGTTGACCGTCCCCGCCAGGCGTGTTTGCGTCGACGGCGATGGGTGGATTGGGGATTTCGGCGCCGATCGCGACAATCCGGGCGCGGCCGAACGGGTTGTCCCTGGCAAGCAGGATCGACAATGCCGGTCCGAGGACATTCAGGCCGCACGGCATCACTCGGCCGGGTAGGAGAGTACGAAATGCTGCGGTTCAATGGAACTTGGAAGATCGACCTACAAAACGCCAGCAAATGGGACACCGCGACCAAAACCTACATCCCGGATGCCGTCGGCGAGGAAATCATCACCATTCGCGTCGACGATGGCGTGCAGAACTACGAAGTCCTGTATGGGGACGACCCTGTCATTCGCATGGGGTACACGGCCCGCTTCGATGCCGCCGAATGGGTGCCCTACTCCGTCCGCGAGATCGTCACCTCGTTCGGCGTCGATCAAACCACGGCCGTGGCGGCTTTCCGTCAACGCATCGGCGCCAACGAGGCATCGAATGCGCGCAACTTCCAGGTCGGCAAACCCTACGGCCTGGTGCGCTTGATCTACATCGACGACCGGACGCATTACCGGATCAGCAAGTCCGAAGACGGCCGCCCGCAGAACGTGCTGCTGCGTCGCCTGGCCGAGGACGGTGGGTCCTACATGACCAGCCTGCTGGACGCGGAAGGCGTGGTCAGCCGGATCAGGCCGTTTATCCGGGTCGGGTGATCGGCCGCGCCCCAGTCTAGGAGGAGGTCGATCACGATGCCGAGCGTGACATGCGCTTCGGCATCGCGGCCGCGGGATCAGCGGTTAGGCGTCAGGCAACGCGCCAAGGCATCGAACAGGGCGTCGGTCTCGGCGCTGGTTCCGACAGTGATCCGCAGATAGTCCGCGATCCGCGGCGTGGTAAAATGCCGCACCAGTATGCCAAGCGCGCGGAGTGCCGCGGCCAGGGCGGCCCCGTCATGCGCCGGGTGACGAGTGAAGACGAAGTTCGCCGTCGATGGCAATACCTCAAATCCACGCTCCCCCAGCCCCTCGCTCAACCGCATTCGTTCCCTAACAACCACCGCTCGGCTTTTCTGAAAATGCGCCTCGTCCGCCAACGCCGCGATCGCGCCGGCCTGGGCGGGCCGGCCGAGCGGATAGGAGTTGAAACTGTCTTTGACGCGGGTGAGGGCCTCGATCAGGGCCGTGTCGCCGATTGCATAGCCAACCCGCAGGCCGGCCAGCGCCCGCGATTTCGACATGGTTTGCACGACCAGCAGGTTGGGGTGGGACGCCACCAGGGGAATGGCGGATTCCGCCCCGAAATCGACATAGGCTTCATCCACCACCACCGGCCGATCCGGATGCGCGTCCAGCAACGCCCTGATCTCGGCTCGGTTCAGCGCGATGCCGGTGGGAGCGTTCGGGTTCGGGATGATGATGGCGCCACAAGCCCGATCGTAGTCCATCGGGCGAATGCGGAAGCCTGCATCGAGCGGCACAAGATCGGCCTGAATGCCGAACAATTTGCAGTAGGTCGGATAGAAACCATAGGTAATATCGGGATGCAGCAGCGGGGCATCCTGCTTCAACAGCGCGACAAAGACATGGGCCAGAACCTCGTCCGAGCCGTTGCCGACAAAAACCTGCTCGGGTCGAACCCCGTGGTAGTCCGCCAACGCCTGGCACAACGCGGTTGCCCGTGGGTCTGGATACAGGCGCAAATTGTCGTCCGCGGCGGCCCGGATGGCGGCCAACGCAAGCGGCGATGGACCAAGGGGGCTCTCGTTGGTGTTGAGCTTGATCAAATTCGGCGTGCGGGGCTGCTCGCCGGGCACGTAGGGCCGCAAGTCGTGAACGATCTTGCTCCAGAAGCGGCTCATGGGGTGGGTCGGATGGGCATGGCCAATGCTCCGTTGGCACCGGGAAATCGAGACTTTCTCGTCGGGCATATCGACCCGCAAGGCAAGCCCGTGGCGCGGGATCAATCGTCGCCGGGCGGTTCGCGGCGCGGAACGTCGGTGATCACCAATCTTCCCCAAACCTGGACCGAGGGTCGCGGTCGGACCAAGCCACCGGTACGTCACAAGCGCATGGCCGGATGCCCCCAATCGCCGCTATCGTCCGGACCAGCCCCAAGGAGTCCCGCCATGGCACCGCCTCCCACCATCCGCCTGCATCCGGACGACAGTGTCGTCATCGCCCGCGCCACCCTGCTGCCCGGCACGCCGGTCGCCGACAACGTCACGGCGCGCGATCGCATCCCAGCCGGCCATAAAGTCGCGGTGCGGGGCCTTGCGCCAGGGGAGGCCATCCGGCGCTACGGCCAGATCATCGGCTTTGCCTCGGCCCCGATCGCACCCGGCCAGCATGTGCATGTGCATAACTGCGGCATGGGGGATTTCGCCAAGGACTATGCCTATGGCGTCGATGCCAGTCCCACCGCGCTGTTCGACCAGCCCGCCACGTTCCAGGGCATCCGCCGTCCCGACGGCCGTATCGCCACCCGCAACTACATCGGCATCCTGACCAGCGTTAACTGTTCCGCTCATGTCGCGACACTGGTCGCCGATGTGTTTCGCCGCAACCCGTTCACCGGTGACGACCCTCTCGCTGCCTATCCCAATGTCGATGGGGTCGTCGCGCTGACCCACAAGACCGGCTGCGGCATGACCCAGGATGAGCCGTTGCGTCTGCTGCGTCGGACCCTCGCCGGCTACGCGCGTCACCCGAATTTCTCCCACGTCATCGTGTTGGGCCTGGGGTGCGAGGTGAACCAGATCGGCGGCCTGATGGAGGAACAGAAACTCGCCGGCCGCCTGAAAGCGATGGATATCCAGACCGTGGGCGGCACCCGCAAGACCGTCGCCGCCGGGATCGAGTTCGTGAAGGGCGTGCTGGAGGAATCCAACCAGGTGCGCCGCGAAACCTGCCCCGCCAGCGCGTTGACGTTGGCGCTGCAATGCGGCGGCTCGGACGGGTATTCCGGGATCTCGGCCAACCCCGCGCTGGGTGCGGCGTCCGACCTGCTGGTGCGCCATGGCGGGTCGGTGATCCTGTCGGAAACGCCGGAAACCTATGGCGCCGAACATCTGCTGACCCGGCGGGCGGTGTCGCGGGAAGTGGGGGAGAAATTGGTCGGGCTGATGCGCTGGTGGGAAGACTATACGGCTCGGGAAGGGGCGGAGATGGATGCCAATCCGTCTCCCGGCAACAAGGCCGGCGGGCTGACCACGATCCTGGAGAAATCCCTCGGCGCCATGGCCAAGGCCGGCAGCACCAACCTGGTGGATGTGGTGCAATACGCGGAAGAGGTCCGCGCCCGCGGCTTCGTGTTCATGGACACGCCCGGCTATGACCCAGTGTCCGCCACCGGACAGGTCGCGGGCGGGGCCAATCTGGTGTGCTTCACCACCGGCCGCGGCAGCGTGTTTGGCTGCAAGCCGGCACCGTCCATCAAGCTGGCCACCAACACGCCGATGTTCAAACATATCGAGGACGACATGGACGTGAATTGCGGCACCATCCTGGATGGAGATGAGAGCGTGCAAGCCTGCGGCCAGCGGATTTTCGACCTGATCCTGCGTGTGGCGTCGGGGGAGGCGACCAAGAGCGAGGCGTTCGATTGTGGCGGCGCGGAGTTTGCGCCCTGGGTGCTGGGCGCGACGATGTAATCAGGATTGATATACGATGCCGATATCGTATATAGACGACCCATGAGAACCCTGCTCGACATCCCCGATACCCAGATCCGCGCCCTGGCCGCCTTGTGCGAGCGGGTGAACCAACCGCGCGCCGTCGTGGTGCGGGAGGCGATTGCCGAATACCTGGCGCGTCACCAGCACACGGCGGACGGCCAGGCATTCGGTCTGTGGGGCGCCGCGGCGGAAGACGGGTTGGCCTATCAGGAGAAAGCTCGCGCCGAATGGTAAAGGCGCTGTTCGACACGAACATCCTGATCGACCATCTGCGCGGCATTCCGCAGGCTCACGCCGAACTGGCGCGCTACCAGGATCGGTCGATCAGCATCGTGACCTGGATGGAGGTCCTGGTGGGCTCGGCCCCCGCGGTTGCAGTAGCCACACGAGGCTTTCTGGCTGGCTTCACGGTGATCCCGATCGACGCGCCGGTGGCTGAACGCGCGGTGGCGCTGCGGCAGAGCCAGCAGTTGAAGCTGCCGGATGCGATTGTCTGGGGATCCGCGCAGGTGCATGGGATGCTGCTGGTGACGCGGGATAGCAAGGCGTTCCCGGCGGATGACCCCGGCGTAAGGATGCCTTACGCGGTGTGACCGCGGGGCTTCCGCCCCGATGTGACCGCGGAGCTTCCGCCCCGATGGCCCTTGGGATCCCCAACCAGGGCCATGCGCTGCGGCCTCTCGACCGCGACGATAGAGCGGACCGCCATACAGACCACCGCGAGACACGCCGGCGCGTGTGTATCCCGCTCAGGCGTGGAGCCATTTTTCAGGACCGGCCGAACCTTCGAGAAGGTCCAGGGACGGGGCGAACCGCTGGCGAGCCCCCCGGATGCGGAAATCCCGCCCTTGCGCCGCTACCGCGTCGGACGAGGCGGATCCTGAGTGTAATCGTAGAACCCACGGCTGGACTTACGCCCCAGCCACCCGGCCTCCACATACTTGATCAGCAACGGGCACGGGCGATACTTGCTGTCTGACAGACCGTCATACAGCACCTGCATGATGGACAGGCAGGTATCCAGACCGATGAAATCCGCCAGTTCCAGCGGCCCCATCGGATGGTTGGCACCCAGCCGCATGGATGTGTCGATGGCGGACACCGACCCGACGCCTTCATACAAGGCGTAGACCGCCTCGTTGATCATCGGCACCAGGATACGGTTGACGATGAAGGCGGGGAAATCCTCGGACACCGCCGTGATCTTGCCCAGCTTATGGGCCAAATTCTGCACGGCATGGAACGTCGGCTCATCCGTGGCGATACCGCGGATGACCTCCACCAGCTTCATGACCGGGACTGGGTTCATGAAGTGCATGCCGATGAATTTTTCCGGCCGGTCGGTCGCCGCGCCCAGCCGGGTGATCGAGATCGATGACGTATTGGACGCCACCAGGCAGGACGGCTTCAGGTTGGGCACCAGCGACTTGTACACGATGCGCTTGATGTCTTCCTTTTCCGTCGCTGCCTCGATCACCAGATCGGCGTCGGCGAAGGCGGCGTAGTCGGTTGACGTCGTCACTCGGGCCAGTGCGGCATCACGATCATCCGAGGAGATGATCGAGCGATTGACCTGGCGGTCCATATTGCGCGCCATTGTCGCTATGGCCTTGCCCAAGGCGTCGGCCCTGATATCGACCATAACGACCGGCATGCCCGCCAGGGCACAGACATGTGCAATCCCGTTGCCCATCTGCCCGGCGCCGATGATACCGATCTGCTCGATGACGGGCGGTTCGGTCAGCATTAGTACCGGACCGGATGTCGGCCCCGGTTTGACGTCAACATTCATTCAGGAGCGCTCCAGTTCCGCCGCCAGCTCCGGCAGCGCGGTGAACAGATCGGCGACCAGGCCGTAATCGGCGACCTGGAAGATCGGCGCTTCCTCATCCTTATTGATCGCCACGATGACCTTGCTGTCCTTCATCCCGGCCAGATGCTGGATGGCACCCGAGATTCCGACGGCAATGTACAATTCCGGAGCGACGATTTTCCCGGTCTGACCGACCTGGTATTCATTGGGCACGAAGCCGGCATCGACCGCGGCGCGAGACGCCCCGACGGCGGCCCCCAGTTTATCCGCGATGGGGTCCAAAAGCTTGAAGTTATCGCCGTTCTGCATGCCGCGCCCGCCGGAAATGACGATGCGGGCCGCTGTCAGTTCAGGACGCTCGCTCTTGGACAGTTCGGCGGACACGAACCGCGACAGGCCAGGCATATCGCCGACTGTCACGGCTTCAGTCGCGGCACTGCCACCATTGGCCGCAATCGGATCGAAGCTGGCGGCACGGACGGTGATCACCTTCTTGGAGTCGGCCGACCTCACCGTCGCCATCCCGTTGCCAGCATAGATCGGGCGCACGAAAGTATCGGCATCGACCACTGCGGCGATATCGCTGATCGGCTGCACGTCCAGCAGAGCGGCGACGCGCGGCATGATGTTCTTGCCAACCGCCGTGGTCGCGGCCAACAGGTGGGAATACCCAGGCGCCAACGCGATCAGCAGCGCCGCGGCGGGCTCCGCCATCAGATGGTCCAGCGCCGCGTTGTCGGCCACCAACACCTTGGTCACGCCGGGCAGCTTGGCGGCCGCGGCGGCGGCATCGGCCAAACCGACGCCAGCGACGAGAACATGCACCTCACCCAGGGCGACGGCGGCGGCGACGGCACTGCGCGACGGCTGCTTGATGCCGGTCGCGTCGAATTCGAGCAGAACGAGGGATGTCATGGTCAGATCACCTTCGCTTCGGTCTTGAGCTTGCTGACGAGATCGGCCACCGAGGCCACTTTCTGGCCGGCCTTGCGCTTCGGCGGTTCCTCGACCTTCAGCACGGTCAGGCGCGGCGCGGGGTCCACACCAAGATCGGCGGGCTTCATGTTGGCGATCGGCTTCTTGCGCGCCTTCATGATGTTCGGCAGCGACGCATAGCGCGGCTCGTTCAACCGCAGGTCGGTCGTGACGATCGACGGCAGGGTCAGGCTGACAGTCTCCAGCCCGCCATCGACTTCGCGGGTGACGGTCATGGCGTCGCCTTCGACCGACAGCTTGCTGGCGAAGGTGCCTTGCGACCAGCCAAGCAACGCCGCCAGCATCTGGCCGGTGGCGCTCATGTCGTCATCGATGGCCTGCTTGCCCAAAATTATCAGCCCGGGCTTTTCCTGATCGGCGATCGCCTTCAGCATCTTGGCGACGGCCAAAGGCTGTAGGTCGGCATCGGTTTCGACCAGGATGCCGCGATCGGCGCCCATGGCGAGCGCCGTGCGGATGGTCTCGGCGCATTGCGCAACACCGAGGGAGATGGCGACGATCTCGGTCGCGACTCCCTTTTCCTTCAGACGCACCGCTTCTTCGACGGCGATTTCGTCGAACGGGTTCATCGACATTTTCACACCGGATGTCTCGATACCCGAGCCATCGGTCTTCACGCGAACCTTGACGTTGTAGTCAACAACCCGCTTGACGGGGACCAGAATTTTCATGGGAAACCGTGCCGCTTCCAGGGATATCGAGGACGATGCCGGGTACGGCCAGTCGGCGCGGACGCCCGATCCGGCCTCCACCTGTTCGCACCTGCAATAGAGCGCCGGACCATATTCAGGCCCCCGGTCTCTGTCAAACGCCCGTCATACCGCCGGGTAGCCCGCGCATCAGGCTTGCACCAGACGCAGGGCGACACCTGTGGAGGGTGAAGACGACCGGGGGGCGACGATCACTTCAGCGACAACATCAGAATTGCGAGCAACAGCAACGCGGCCCCCTGAAGAATGACCCGCCATCGCATCAGGCGGTTGGATCGGGCCGGGTCCGGCGTACTCCGCACCATGGTGAACAACCCGGCGAACAGCACACCGAGGGTTCCAAGCATCAACAGCCCGATCAGGGCGATCGTTAATCCGCGCATGGGCATAACATAGGCCGCATGGTCGGAATTCGCACCCCCGATATGGTCCCTGGATATGCGTGTTTCGAAGATACGCGTTGACGTCGGAAGCGGGTTTGTGGTCGCTCGCGCCGCATGACGCGCATTCTCCTGCTCCTGATCGGCCTGTGCGACATGGGTCTCGCCATGCCGGCCGCCGCGCAGCGATCCCCGGCCCAAGCCACGCCACCACCACAGGCCGCCGGCTTGTCGGCGGACCAGGCCCGTATCGCGCTGGACGTGCTGAACGATCCCCGCAAGCGGGCCGCTTTCGCCGCTACCCTGGACGCGATTATCAAGGCCGGGCCGGGCGCCCAGCCGACGGCGCCCCAGGCAAGCCCGCCCGCCGGCCCAGGTGGCGGTCCAGGTGGCGGTTCCGGTGCCGCGGGCGGCGACCGCCAACCACCCCGACCGACCGCCTCGCCCACCCCGGCCGCGCCATCCAATTCCGCTTCCGCGCCGGCCGCCAGTGGGAGCGCCGGAGGCGACTCGCAGGCCGGACGGGATGACGCCGGTGTCATCCCGCTCAGTGCCGACAGCCTGGGTGCGCAGGTACTCATCACCGCCTCCGATTTCGTGAACCAACTGGGAAGCCAGGTCACCGAGGCGTTCGAAGCCGTGCAGAGCCTGCCCCTGCTATGGGGATGGGCGGTGGCCATGGTGACCCACCCGGTCGCGCGCGCCATTCTCGCGGATGCGTCATGGCGCCTGCTGGCCGCCCTGCTCACCGCGATGGCGGTCGAATATGCCCTGCGTCGGGTGATGCGACGTCCGATCGCGCGCCTGGAAGCCATGGCCCCGGCATCGACGGGCGAGACACTCGAACCGCTCGCGTCCGACAATGCCGCGGCATCCGGGGACGACCAGACCGCGTCCCGGGACGACCATTCCGCGTCCAGGGACGACCAATCCGCGTCCGGGGACGACCATGCCGCGGCAGAAAACGACAAACCCACCGGCGCGGGCCGCAAGACCATCTATCGGGACGACGAAGTCGACCTCCCCACCGGCGCCGACGAACCTGCCCACGCCACCGCTGCCCGCACGGCCGTCGCCGACGCGCATGATCGGGCCGAGGCAGGCGAGGTCGAGCCGCCGATCGTCTCCCGCCGCCGCCCCTCGCCCTGGGTGCTGTTGCGCCGCGTTCCCCTGGTGCTGGCGCGCCTGATCCTGGAATTGGTGCCAGTCCTGGGCGTGACCGTCACCGCGCATCTGATCGCGGGATCCAGCCTCGGCGGACAAAGAACCAGCCAGTTAATCATCCTCGCCGTGGTCGATTCCTACGCGATCTGCACCGCGGTGCTGTGCCTGTCACGGATGATGCTATCGCCTGACGCCTCGCGGTTGCGGCTGTTCCAGGTGCCGAATTCCGCGGCGGTCTATCTGACCCGATGGATCCGCCGCCTCGCGGTGATCGCGGTGTTCGGCTACGCGTTCGGAGAGGTCGGGCTGCTGCTGGGCCTGTCCAGCGTATCCTACGACGCCGTGCAGAAGACCGTCGCCCTGGTCCTGCATCTGTGTCTGGCGACCATGGTGATGCAGAAGCGGCGCGCCATCCGGCGCCGGATCCGTGCACCGGACGGGGCCACCGGAACGGTCGCGATGCTGCGCAACCGGCTGGCGCAAAGCTGGCACTGGATCGCCTTGTTCCTGTTGGCCGGCGGCTGGGTGACTTTGGCGGTCGAGGCCCGGAACGGCTACACGCAGGTCCTGCGCTACATTCTGATGACAGCGCTGGTGCTGATCGGCTCGCGCCTGATCCAGTTGCTGCTGCTGGGGCTGGTCGAACGGGCCGTGCGCACCAGCGGCGAATCCGCCAGCACCTTCCCTGGCCTGGAATCCCGCCTGCGGATCTATGTGCCCGCCGTGACCACGATCGTACGGATCGTCATCACCATCCTGACCGTCCTGATCCTGCTCCAACTCTACGGCATCGGGGCGCTCGGCTGGCTGGTGTCCTCGTTCCTCGGCCTGCGCATCCTGTCGGCGTTGGGGACCTTCGCGGTGACCCTGGTGCTGGCTTTCGGGGTGTGGGAAGCGGTGAACGCCGGCATCCAGCACCATCTGGCAAAGCTCCAGCGTGATGCCCAACTGGCCCGGTCGGCCCGGATTCGCACGTTGCTGCCATTGCTGCGCACCACCCTGATGGTCCTGATCGCGACCATCACGGCCCTGATGGCGCTCAGCGAGATCGGGGTGAACATCGCGCCACTGTTGGCCGGTGCCGGTATCCTGGGCGTGGCGATCGGCTTCGGCTCTCAGAAACTGGTTCAGGACCTGATCACCGGCGTCTTCCTGCTGTTGGAAAATGCCATGCAGGTCGGCGACTGGGTCACCGTCTCCGGCCTGTCAGGCTCGGTGGAGGCGCTGTCGGTCCGCACCATCCGGCTGCGCGCGGCCGACGGATCGGTGCACATCATCCCGTTCAGCGCGGTGACCAGCGTGACCAACGTCAACCGGGGGCTCGGCAACGCCGCCGTCGCCGTCACGGTCGATTTCACGGAAGACACCGATCGGGTGGTCGATGCATTGAAAGCGATCTCGCGGGAGATGCGCGGGCACGCGGATTTCTCCGCCAGGATGCTGGGCGACGTCACGATCTTCGGTGTGGACAAGTTCGATGGCGCCGGAGTGACAGTCACCGGTCAGGTGGTCTGCACCGATTCGGGACGTTGGTCGGTGCAGCGTGAATTCAATCGGCGTATCAAGATGCGGTTCCAGGAACTTGGCATCGGGATCTTCAATCCGCTGCGATCCTACACCGTGACCGTTCCGGCATCGCTGCCGGATATGAACAGAGAGGACGGCGCGTATGGACCATCGGATGGGGCAGTGCCCAGCGGAGGGACAACAACCGGGGGGACAGCAACCGGAACACGACAAGCCGTTGGCGAAACCGGTGGCGGTCAAACCCGAACCGATCAACCCGTTGGGGGCCTTGGCCGAGCGGTTGGGTGAAACGATCCGTGCGGACGGGTTTGCGTTCGTTCAGGCCGACGCGATGCGCGACCTGCTCAGCCAAAGTGGCAGTCTGGCCGATTGGTCGGATTTCGTGGAAAGTTGGGACGACCTCGGCATGGACACCTACATGGCCGATGGTGGGCGATACCGGAAACGCCGCCACGCCGCCTTTGAGGTCTCGGTCGGCGGGATCACCCGCAAGCCGCCGCAGCCGCATTATCAAAGCCGGGACTACAACGCGCTGAACGGCGGAATCGAACGCTGGTTCGCTCCGGTGCTGCCGGAAATCGGCGCCGGCCCGTCGATGGCGACGATCCTGCGGTTCTGTCAGGGCCTGTTCGACGGACTGGCCGGGGCAAGCACGTGGCACGTCGAAACGCACCAGTTCCGGATCGAGGCCCGCACCGGCCAGGTCGGCCGTCCGACGCCGGAAGGGATGCATCGCGACGGCGTGGATTACGTCCTGGTGTTGCTGATCGGCAGGCGCAACATCGCCAGCGGGGAGACCTCGGTGCATGATCTGTCCGGGCGACATCTGGGCCATTTCACCCTGACCGCGCCATTCGATGCGGCGCTGGTGGACGATGCCAGGGTGATGCACGGCGTAACCGCGGTCGAACCGCTGCAACCGGACAGCCCGGGCTTCCGCGACGTCCTGGTCGTCACCTTCCGCCACGGGGATCCGGCGGCATAGGTCCGGTTCCAACGGCGCGGAGGGTGGAAGCCCCGCCCTTCCCACCACGACACTTCTCGCCATACTCCCCGGACCTCACACCGGATGATCTGGCCCCATGTATCGCATTGGCTTCGACGTAGGCGGCACCTTCACCGACTTCACCCTGCACGACACCGCCACCGGCGCGTTGCACCACTTCAAGCTGCCCACCACCCCGTCCGATCCATCCGATGCCATCGCGGAAGGCCTCGCCACCCTGATACGCGATCGGGGCATTCCGCCCGACCAGATCAGTTTCGTCGGCCACGGCACCACCATCGCCACCAACATGGTGATCGAGCGGCGCGGCGTGCCCACCGGACTGATCACCACCAAAGGGTTCCGCGACGTGCTGGAAATCGGGCGTCAGGTCCGCCCCCATCTTTACGACTACACCGTCCGCACCCCGCCGCCTCTGGTGCCGAGGGAGGCTCGCCTGGAAGTCCGCGAACGGATCGACGCGGCGGGGACGGTGCTGGTTCCGTTGCACGAAGACGACGTCGCCGCCGCCGCGACGGAACTGGCGCGTCAGGGCGTGCAGGCGGTCGCGATCTGCTTCCTGTACGCCTATCTGAACGACCGCCACGAACAGCGCTCCGCCGAGATCGTGCGCCGGATCATGCCGGACGTGTATTTGTCCACATCCTCCGGCGTGCTGCCGGAGTTCCGTGAGTTCGAGCGTTTCTCCACCACCGCGATCAACGCCACGATCGGTCCGCGCATGGATCGTTACCTGGATCGCTTTCTGGGCCGGCTGCGGGATCTGGGGGTCGCCACGCCGCCCTACACGATCCATTCCAATGGCGGCCTGATGTCGGTGGAAACCGTCCGTCGCTTCCCGGTCCGCACCTGCCTGTCTGGTCCGGCGGCGGGTGTCGTCGGTGCCGCCGAGGTCGGGCGTCAGGCCGGGATCGGCAATGTCATCACCTTCGATGCCGGCGGCACCAGCACCGATGTCTCCTTGATCCAGGACGGCACGCCGGCCTTTGCCACATCCCGCCTGATTGCCGAGTATCCGGTGCGCACGCCGATGGTGGATGTGCATGTGATCGGCGCGGGTGGCGGTTCCATCGCTTGGCTGGACGATGCCGGGGCGTTGAAGGTCGGGCCGCAAAGCGCCGGGGCCGATCCCGGGCCTGTGGCGTATGGACGAGGCGGGCAGGCGCCGACCCTGACGGATGCCAATATCGTGCTGCATCGCCTGGACCCGGTGGCTCTGCTGGGCGGGCGCATGAAGGTGTCCGAAACCGCCGCCCGCGACGCGATCGACCGCCTGATCGCCCGCCCGCTGGGCCTGTCCGTGGAAGCCGCCGCGCTGGGCATGATCCGCATCGCCGTGTCGAATATGAGCCGAGCGATCAGGTCGGTATCGACTGAGAGGGGACATGACGTGGGGGATTTCGCGCTGTTCCCGTATGGCGGGGCCGGCCCGTTGCATGCGGCATCGGTGGCGGCCGAATGCGGGATCACCCGGGTCCTGGTGCCGGTGGAGCCGGGGACATTGTGCGCGCGCGGCATCCTGCTGTCCGATGTCAGCCTGGACCTGGTGCGCGGCGAAATCATACAAGCAACAGAAGCGAACTGGCCCCGGATCGCCGCATATTT
>CAMBXJ010000034.1 GCA_945871455.1 Asaia bogorensis | reverse complement strand
TAATTTCCTGGGGCTTACCCGGACCTCTCGCGGTCCGGGTAAGCCCCAGGAATTCCAACGACAATGGTCCGGTTCCAAGGGCCGTCGCCCTTGGCGGGGTTCAGGGGCGGAGCCCCTGATCGGGGTCCGGGGCGGAAGCCCCGTCCTTCAGCCCCCCCCTGCCACAATCAACCCCGAAGCCACCATCCGCGCCCGCGACACCGCCATGCTCTCCGTCACCGCTAGAGCGGCCGCCAGCGCGCGCCGTCCCGCCGCCGCGTCGACCAGAACCGGCGCCCCATCCAACACCGACGCCACAAACGCCGCATGTTCCGCGGCGAGTGAATCGTGGTCCTCCCACGATACCTCCTCCACCCCAAAACCGGTCAGACCGGGCACCGGGGTGCCGCCGCCTTTCCCCACCATGGTCAGGCGTTTGGCCGAAAAATCGGCATTCACGTAGCTGTTCTGCGCGAAAATCCGCATCCGCCGCTCCGTGCGCAAAGAGACGCGGCTGGCGGTGATGGTCGCTTCGGCGCCGTTGACAAAGCGCAGGCGGGCGTTGGCGATATCCTCATGCGCGCTGGCAACCGGAGCGCCGACGGCGTGCACGCTCTCGATCGGACTGTCGATCAGCGCCAGCACCAGATCCAGGTCGTGGATCATCAGATCCAGGATGACCGACACATCGGTGCCGCGCGGCTTGAACGGGGCGATGCGCGTGGCTTCGATGTAAAGCGGCCGCCCCGCGCGCTGCGCCATCGCCTGATAGGCGGCCGAAAACCGTTCCAGATGGCCGACCTGCAACACCAACCCACGCTCGGTCGCCAGCGAGGCGAGTTCGTCGGCCTGCGCCAGGGTCGACGCGATCGGCTTTTCCACCAGCACATGCTTGCCGGCCCGCAACGCGGCGGAGGCCAACCCGTGATGGGCTTCGGCCGGAGCCGCCACAATCAGCGCCTCGCACCCCCCCAACATCTCATCAAACCCTCTGCTCGGCGCACCGGCCTCCCAGCCGACGGTCTTCGCCCGTTCCACGTCGGGATCATGGATACCGACCAGTTCGGCGCGGTCCGACGCGGCGACCTTCAGCGCGTGGAAGCGGCCGAAATGGCCGGCACCGGCGATGCCGATACGAAGACGGGGGTTGGTCATCGGTCTCTCGCGACAGGGGCAGGGGACGTAGCAGGGGACGTAGCAGGGGATGTAGCGGGGGATACGGCAGGACTCGCGGGGTGATCCGAGCGGAGACTCGCGGGGTGATCCCAGCCGGGGCCTGCCGCCACCAATGAGTGGGGAAGGTCGGACACCGTCAGGCGGTGCAAGGCATCCATCAGTGCGTCCCGCTCAAGCGGCTTCGGCAACACCATATCCATACCAGATTCGTGACACAGCCGCAGCGTATCCGGCATCACATCCGCGGAAACGCCGATGATCGGCACGCGCGCAGCCAGACCGCCCGCTGCCCGCACGTGGCGCGCGACCGCTGGGCCGTCCACATCGGGCATATGGGCGTCGAGGAGAACGGCGTCAAAATCCTCCCTGGCGATCAGCCGGATGGCCTCGGCGCCGCCCGCCGCCTCGACGGTCGTATGGCCCTCGGCGGACAGAATCGCGCCCAGCAGCATCCGGTTGGACGCGACGTCGTCCACCACGAGCAATCGCAATCCGCGCTGGCACAGGCCGCCGGGCGGCCGAGCGGTGCCGGCGGTCGGGGACGCCGCCAACCGCCAGGGCAGGGTCAGGCGAAACAGCGAACCGACGCCGTCCGGGCCGGGAAGATAGCGAATCTCGCCCCCCATCCGCGTCGCCAGCCGCGACGATATCGACAGCCCGAGCCCGGTGCCGCCGCTGCTGGTTTCAAGCTGGGAGAAATCCTTGAACAGCATCGACCATTTCTCGACCGGAATGCCGGGGCCGGTATCGACGACATCGAAACTCAGCCCATCCATAGGTCCCACGCGCAGGACGACCGAACCACCCGGCGGCGTAAACCGGATCGCGTTCCACAGCAGGTTGAGCAGGATCTGCTGCAGCCGTGTGGGGTCGCCCCGGACCAACTCCGGCGTGGCTGCATCCAGACTCAACCGTAACACCACGCGCTTTTCCTGCGCCGAGGGCCGTACCAGCGCCAGGCAGGCCTCCGCCGAACCGGCCGGACTGAACGTGGTGGCGGCGATGTCCAGACGGTCCGCGTCGATCCGCGCCAGGTCCAGCGCGTCGTTGACCAGGGCGAGCAGATGCCGTCCCGCCGCTTCCAGGGTCTGCATATGTTGCCGCTGCTCGGGCCGCAGTACGGTGTCGCGCCGCAGCAATCGGGCCAAACCGAGGATTGCGTTCAGGGGTGTGCGGATTTCGTGGCTCATATCCGCCAGGAAACGACGGCGCGCATCGCTCGCGGTCCGCGCCTCCGCCAGACTGCGGTCTGTCACCCGTTCGGCGCGTTCCTTGGTCATGGCAACCAGGACGAACGCCATGCCGGCCGTGTGAAGCGGCGCTTCAAGCAGCATCAGCGTGGTCCACGGTCCTTCCAGGGCCTGTTCCAGACCGAACGCCGCCATCACGGATCGCAGGCCGTACAGCCCGGCATGTCCGAACAACAGCAGGCGGGCCGGCCGCCAGGATGGCAGGTTTTCGGCACCGATCGGCGTCAGCGCGAGCCCGGCGGCCAAGGTGTAACCGGCACCGATGGCACAGGTCAGGGCGACGTGACCGTCTTGCCAGTCCGCGAACACGGGGATACGGCAGGCGATCAACCAGGCGACGGCACCGCTCGCGGCGATCAGCGGTTGCGGCCTGCCGCCCGCAAACACCCTGGCCGCGGTCCAGCCCGCGGCAGCGGCCAGCAGCAGCAACGCCTTGGCGCCGTCGTGCGAAACCAGTGCGGGCAGCGGCAACGCTCTCATCAACAGCCCCGTCGCGCCCAGGGCCATGGCAATGGCCCACCAGGCAAGCGGATCCACGCCCTGACCGCGCCGGCGCGCAACGCACAACAGGGCGGAGCTCAGAGCAATCGACAAGGCGCCGGTCACGAGAAGGGTCGGCTGGTCCACGAAGCGAGGGCCCCGCTGCTGTGTTGCTGGTCGGCATAGCACGCCAACGGCGCCCACACTTCAAGCCCCGAAAGTTCAAGCGCTGAGAAGAGTTCTAGCCCTGAGACTCCAAGCGCCGGATTTCAGACCCTGGGAAATCATTCGTGCCAGGAGGCATGGCCCAAATTGGAGGTCCGGGCCGGAATCGAACCGGCATACGCGGATTTGCAGTCCGATGCATCACCACTCTGCCACCGGACCCCCGGGTCGGCGGAGGCGGTTTATCGTGCGGCGAGCCCCTCCCGGTCAAGTGCAACCGTTCGGGACAGGCTGATTCCATCGCCGCTATGCCGGGAAATCGCCATCCTGATGGCTTGCGACGCGCGCGGAATCGGGAAAACGCCAAAGCACAAGGTCTTGCGGCTTGGCGCCAGACCCAACCGGCCGCTATAAACGCGCGCCCAGAACAGACGAGCCCGAAATGGCAAGCGACGCCGCCCAACTTTTCGCCGATGCCCGCAAGCATATGGTCGACAGTCAGATCCGTCCCAACAAGGTGACGGACCCGCGCATCCTCGCGGCCATGCGCCGCTTGCCGCGGGAACGCTTCGTGCCCGCCGAACAGGCTGCCCGCGCCTACGCGGACGAGGACGTGCCGCTGGGTAACGGCCGCGTCCTGATGGAACCGATGCTGATCGCGCGTTTGCTGCAAACCGCGATGCCGCTCGAAGGCGAACGCGTGCTCGTCGTCGGTGCCGGCACCGGTTACAGCTCGGCCGTCCTGGCCGCGTGCGGTTGCCGCGTCACGGCGTTGGAGGAGGATGCCGGCCTGCTGGCCCTCGCACGGGCCGCGCTGATCGAATACGCGCCATCCGTGATGGTGGTGACAGGTCCGTTCTCGGCCGGGTGGGCGGCGACGGCGCCCTATGACGTGATTGTGCTCGAAGGCGGCGTGTCCGCCATCCCCGACGCCCTTGGTCCGCAACTGCGCAACGACGGTGGGCGTCTGGTCGGCGTTATCACCTCCGGACGCACCAGCCACGCCGTCCTTGCCGAGGCGACCCATGTCGGCCTCCGTGCCCGGCCCGTATTCGATTGTGCCACGCCACCACTGCCGTCGCTGGTTCCCGCCGTCGCGTTCGAATTCTGATCGCACGGGTGGGCCGAGGCGGCCGCACGGGTCGCGTCGATTGTCGTGACTGTTGACATTTACGCCACGCCGCTCGCGTCGCGTTGCCATTGTGCGTGGCAATGTCTTGGCTTTGCGGCACATTCTGTGGCACATGGTGGCATCAAGCGCGCCGCCTCCCTCTGGATGCGGCCGCGGATGAGCGAGGTTGCGGCATGGGTCTTCGTCACGGTCTGATGTTAAGCCTGGGCTTGGGCCTGGCTGCCGCGCCGACGGCGATCCCGTCGGTACTGGCGCAGACGACCCCACCACAGCCGACACCAACGCTATCCTCCCGTGCGGGGGCGGCCACGCCCGCGGGGACGACAACCGCGCGGACCACGTCTCCGCCGTCCGTCGCCGTGCCTCGCAGCGCGCCCGACGCCAAGGCACAAGGATCCGGCGGCAAGTCCCGTATGTCCATCACCACGCCGACCGCGCCGGTGGGCGGCAGCACGGTGCCGCGCACATTGACCGAGGCGCTGGCGGCCACCTATTCCACGCAACCCGCCTTGCAGGCATCCCGCGCGAGGTTGCGCGCCACGGATGAAAACGTGCCGCAGGCCCTGTCCGGCTGGCGACCCACGGTCGTGCTGCAAGGCACCGCGGGCGGCGGCGATGGGACGTCACGCACCTATTCCCCGTTGGTGGGGCGGGTCCAGGTTACCAACAACGGCCGCCCGCTCGCCACCGTGCAGGCCACCGTGACCCAGAACCTCTATACCGGCGGCCGCACCCAGGCGAACGTGAACCGCGCCAAGAATCAAGTGATGGCCGAACGGGGCACGCTGATCCAGCAGGAGCAGACGAGCTTCAACAACACGGTCAGCGCCTATATGGGCGTTATCCAGACAGCGCAGATCCTGGCACTGAACATCAACAACGAGCAGGTTCTGGCCAAGCAGTTGCAGGCCACCAACGATCGTTTCCGCGTGGGTGAGATCACCCGCACCGACGTGGCGCAGGCCGAAGCGGCGCTGGCCGGTGCGACTGCCCAGCGCGAAACCGCCGCCGGCAACCTGCAGACCGCGCGTGGCACCTTCCAACAGATCATCGGCTTCCTGCCGCCCGACGACCTGATCGAACCGCAACCGTTGGGCCTGCCGGTGAAGTCGGAGCAGGAGGCCCGCGCCATGGCCAGCGCGAACAATCCGGCCGTGATCGTCGCCCTGTTCAACGATGCCGCGGCCCGGGATGCCGTCGATGTCGCGGGGGCGGCCCTGTTGCCGCAGATCAGCCTGCAAGGGCAGACGTTTCAGCAGAACAACAGCTCCACGCCGCGTTCGCAGGCGTTGGGGTATCAGGTGGTCGCCCAGGTGTCGGTGCCGGTCTATCAGGGTGGGTCCGAATATGCGGCCGTCCGCCAGGCGCGTCAGACCCAGCAGCAGACCCAGCGCCTGATCGACGATGCGCGCCGCACCGCGGTGCAGGCCGCCGTGCAGTCCTGGCAGACCCTGGCGTCCCAGCGCGCCGCCGCCGCCAGCACCCGGGCACAGATCCGCGCCAACGAAATCGCGCTGGAAGGCGTGCAGCGCGAAGCCATCGTCGGCAGCCGCACCACCCTGGACGTGCTGAACGCCCAGCAGACCTTGCTGAACTCTCGCACCAGCCTGGTGCAGAACCTGACGCAGCTCGTCCTCGCATCCTATCAGGTGGCCGCCGCCGTCGGGCGCCTGACCGCGCGGGACATGCACCTGCCGGTGCCGCTGTATGACGAAACCGCCTACTACCAGGCGGTCAAGGACCGGTGGATCGGGCTTGGCGACTATGCCACCCAACAGCCGGGGCGCTGACCGATGGCGCGCATATCGGACCTGAGCGGACCATGAGCGGATCGCAACCTCCCGGCTCTGGTTCCGGCCCTGGCCCCGGCCCGGGGGGCGCCGCGCCAGCGGCCGGGGCGGATCCGTCGATGGAGGACATCCTTGCCTCCATCCGGCGCATTCTCAGTGAGGATGAAACCGCCGACTCGCCCACCGCGAAGCCCGCCGAGGAACCGGCGTCGGAACCATCAGACGAACCGGAGGACGACGTTCTGGTGCTGGACCCGTCCATGCTCGTCCCCGAACCCGAGCCGACGGCCGAACCGGAAGCAACCGCCGAACCGGAACCGGTCATCGAACTCGCTCCCGTTCTGGAACCGCCGCCGGTTGTCGTGACTCCGGCCCAGATTCCGGCTTCCATCCCCGCGGCCATTCCCGCGTCGATGACCGATCTCGTGGCACCCGCCGCCGCCGCCGCCGCCGCGTCCTCGGTCGATAACCTGGTACGCACCCTGGCCGCCGGCCGAAGCACGCAGGTCTATGCCGCCGGCCCCACCATTGAAGACCTGGTGCGGGAGGAAGTCCGGCCACTGCTGAAGGAATGGCTCGACACCCATCTGCCGCCGATGGTGGAACGCCTGGTTCGCCTGGAGATCGAGCGCGTCGTCGGCCGCGTCGTCCCCTAACCTTCCCACCATGCATGGCCTCCAGCGGCATTCGCCCGAGGCCGCGGGAGAGCCCCATGACCCTGGACAAGACGTTCGTTCCCGCTGAAATCGAACCCCGCCTGTATGAGGGGTGGGAGGCGTCGGGCGCATTTGCCTGCGATCCGCTGTCCAACGCCGATCCGTTCACCATCATGATCCCGCCGCCGAACGTCACCGGCAGCCTGCATATGGGCCATGCGCTGACCTTTACGGTGCAGGACACCTTGATCCGCTGGCGTCGCATGCGGGGGCGTGATGCGCTCTGGCAGCCGGGCACCGATCACGCGGGCATTGCCACGCAGATGGTGGTCGAACGTCTTCTGGCCGCCGAGGGCATCGACCGACGCGACCTGGGGCGCGACAAGTTCCTGGAACGCGTCTGGCAGTGGAAAGCCGAATCCGGCGGCACCATCACCCGCCAGCTTCGCCGCCTCGGGTCGTCCCTGGACTGGCCGCGGGAACGGTTCACCATGGATGACGGGCTCTCGGCGGCGGTGCGGGAGGTCTTCGTGACCCTGCACCGCCAGGGCCTGATCTACCGCGACCGCCGCCTGGTCAATTGGGACCCCAAGCTGCAAACCGCGATTTCCGACCTTGAAGTGGAAAACCGGGAGGTCCGGGGTTCGCTCTGGCATCTGCGCTACCCGATCGAGGGCGAGCCTGGCCGCTTCATCGTCGTGGCCACAACGCGCCCGGAAACGATGCTGGGCGATACCGCCGTCGCGGTGCATCCGGACGATGAACGCTACCGCGATCTGGTCGGGCGCTTCGCGATCCTGCCCCTGGTCGGGCGGCGGGTGCCGATCGTGGCGGACACCTACTCGGACCCGGAAAAGGGCACCGGGGCGGTGAAGATCACGCCCGCGCATGATTTCAACGATTTCGGCGTCGGTCAGCGGCATGACTTGCCGATGCCGTCGGTGCTGGACAAGCAGGCGCGGGTCACCCTGGCGGAAATCGCCGACGCGCTGACCGCGGTGGATGGCATCGCCGATCCCGATTTCGTGCGCGGGTTGGACGGGCGGGATCGGTTCGACGCGCGCAAGGCGATCGTGGCCGAGTTGGAACGGCTGGAACTGGTGGACAAGATCGAGCCGCACACCAACCAGGTGCCGCATGGCGATCGCGGCGGCGTGCCGGTGGAACCGCTGCTGACCACGCAATGGTATTGCAACGCCGCGGTGCTGGCGAAACCGGCCATCGAGGCGGTGGAGTCCGGAAAAACCGTGTTCGTGCCCAAGCAGTGGGAAAACACGTTCTTCGCCTGGATGCGCGACATTCAGCCCTGGTGCATTTCCCGCCAGCTCTGGTGGGGGCATCGCATCCCCGCCTGGTACGGCCCGGACGGAGAAGTCTTCGTCGCCAAGGACGATGCCGGGGCGGCGGAACTGGCCCTGGCGCATTACGGGCGCATCGAACCTCTGGTGCAGGACGAGGATGTCCTCGACACCTGGTTCAGCTCGGCTTTATGGCCGTTTTCGACCCTGGGCTGGCCGGAACGGACGCGGGAGGTGGACCGTTACTATCCCGGCGACGTGCTGGTGACCGGCTTCGACATCATCTTCTTCTGGGTCGCCCGGATGATGATGATGGGGATCCATTTCATGGGCGATGTGCCGTTCCGCACCGTCTACATTCACGGTCTGGTCCGCGATGAGCGCGGGCAGAAGATGTCGAAGTCCAAGGGCAACATCATCGACCCGCTGGAACTGATCGACAGTTTCGGCGCCGACGCGCTGCGTTTCACCATCTGCGCGCTGACCGGGCCGGGCCGCGACGTGAAGCTGGGTGCGTCTCGCGTGCAGGACTACCGCAGCTTCGTGACCAAGTTGTGGAACGCGGCGCGGTTCTGCGAGATCAACGCCATCGTGGTGAACAAGGACTTCGATCCGGTGACCGCCACACTCCCGCTGAACCGCTGGCTGCTGGATGCCAGCAACACCGCGGTGGCCGAGGCGGGCGTCGCCCTGGAAGCCTATCGTTTCGACGAATATGCCGCCACGGCCTATCGGTTCGTGTGGAACACCTATTGCGACTGGTTCCTGGAATTCGCCAAACCGGCTCTGGCGGCCGGGGCCGACCCCGTCGCCGCCGCCGAAGTACGCGCCACGGCCGCCCACGTGCTCGGCATTATCCTGCGCCTGCTGCACCCGGCGATGCCCTACGTGACCGAGGAATTGTGGGACCGCTTCGGCTACGGGGAGGCGTGCAGCCTGATCGGCACGTCCTGGCCGCAACCGGATGTGGTCGCCGACGCCGCCGCGGCACGGGCTGAACTGGACTGGGTGGTGCGCTTGATCGGGCTGGTCCGCTCGGTCCGCAATGAGATGAACGTGCCGCCGGGAACGCCAGCGCCGGTGCTGCTGCGCGACGCCGCGCCGGAGGCCGCATCCCGCGCCGAACGCTGGATCGACGCGATCCGCCGTCTGGCGCGCGCGTCCGAGGTGCGGGTGCTGGATGGCGACATGCCGAAAGGCTCCGCCCAGGCGGTGTTGGACGAGGCAACGGTGATCCTGCCGCTCGCCGGCCTGGTCGATCTGGATGCCGAGCGGGTCCGGCTGGGCAAGGAGCGCGAGAAGGCGGCCGTAGAAGCCAGGAAAGTCCAGCAGAAACTGTCCAACGCCGATTTCGTGAAGCGGGCGCCGGAAGACGTGGTGGAGGAAAACCGCGAGCGCCTCGCCGGGTATGAGCGGGAGATGGAGCGATTGGATGCGGCGTTGGCGCGGTTGGCGTAAGGCGGTTCGGCCGACGGAGACATATTGGCACCGGTCGGCGGCGTTGCCATGCTGTCGGCATTCCAGTTCGGCGGTCGTATGCTGATCACGCTGTTTACCGACGCATCGTATTGCTCGACGTCCCGGATCGCCGCCTATGCCGCGTGGGCGAAAGCGGATGGGCGCACCGTGCGGCATGCCGGGCTGTTCAAGGCGTCCGTGCCCGACTCGTCGATCGCCGAGGCGCAGGCGCTGGTCAACGGGCTCTGTTTCGCGCTGGCCCGCCTGCGGCCAGGGGCAGCGTCGAAAATCATCGCGCAGACCGACTGCCTGGTCGCGATTCATGCGTTGACCGGACAACTGCGGAAAGCGCGGGCGATAGCACGCTATGCCCCGATCGTTGCCATCTACGCGGAGCGCGTGTCACGCCCCGGTTTGGTGGTGGAGTTTCGTCATGTCAGCGCCCACAGGGGCACGGTCACCCCACGCAATGCCGTCAACACCTGGTGCGATGAGGCATGCCGGGACCTTTTGCGTCAGGCCAGGGCATCTCGTCGCGAATCGAATTGAAAGCCTGTCGTGACGGTTGTCGTTGATGCCGCCCGCGTGACCGATGGGCTGGCGCCTTGCACAAGGCGTCCTCAGCCGATGGCAGACGGACCCCTGCGTCGTCCAATCCGGGGGTTACGCCATCCGAGCCGTTACGTTCTGTTGGCCGTCAGCCGGGACTACGGCGCCTCGCCATGCTTTTGCATGATGATCAGCGCGCGCCGCAGCCGCTGAACGCCGCCGCGGACATGGCCGTGCGCACACAGATTCTCCCCCTGCCGCGACAGGTCGGCGACTTCATGCGGCGGCTGCGCGACTGACGCTCCGACCAGAACCCCCAGCCGATCGCGCAACAGCGCGCAATATTCCTGCGTATCGGTCATCAGTTCCGGCAGCGGTGCCTGGGCGCCGAGCGGGCCGGCGCTTGCGAGGACGATGGCGGCCAGACCGCAGGTTCGGGTGAAGGAAATCATCGCTCACAGCATACCGCAACCGGACCGTCGAACAGGTGGTATCCGGGTGACATTTCCGACAGATTTTCCCACGGCCTCCTCGTTATTGCCGGGTTTGGCCCAGCAACCCGCGCTTCGACGGCTGGGAGCGGGTTGGGGGATCAAATCCGGCTATGACGGTCAGGGGACCCCTATGGGTCATGGTTTCCGCCGGTCGGTAGCCGCACGCAATCGGGTGCCGTTTCCCTCGGCTCCCCCGCGCGCATGTCGATCGACGACGGGGCGGCCTATATCAGCCATCGGCGCTCCCGATGATTGGCAGGCTCAACACCGCTCGCAATCCTGGCGAGGCGTCCTCCAACCGCAATGATCCGCCGTGCAATTGCGCGACGGCGGATACCAGAGCCAGCCCCAGCCCGGACCCCGGGGTGCTGCGCGCCGTCTCGCCGCGGAAAAACCGCTCGGTCGCACGCTGCCGATCGGCTGGCGGAATGCCGGGGCCCTGGTCGCTGACCTCGATCCGCACCGCATCCGGGTCGGATCGCGCGCGCAGCCTAACGACGCCCTGGTCTGGTGAAAACTTGACGGCATTGTCCAACAGATTGGCCACTGCCTGTTGCAGCATCGCCCCGTCGCCATGCACCAGCAATGCTCCGGACAGATCGACCACGAGTGTGACCCCGCGCTCCTCCGCGACTGCTTCGTATAATTCGGCGATATCGGACAGCGCTGGCGCCACGTCCAACCGGACGAAGGACGCGCGCCGGGAGCCGGCTTCGATTTCCGCGATGCGCAGCAGGGCCTGGAAGATGCCGACAATATGGTCGAGATCCGCGATCGCCCGCTCGATGGCCGCGTGCAGGTCTTCCGGCGCGCGCGCGTGGGACGCGGCATCCTCCAGCCGCGTGCGGGCGCGGGTGATCGGGGTGCGCAGGTCGTGGGCGATGGCGTTCGATACCTGGCGCACGCCTTCCATCAGCCGCCCGATGCGATCCAGCATCTCGTTGATCACGTCCGCCAGTTGATCCAGCTCATCGCCGCGGCCGGACAGCCTGACCCGCTGGCTCAGGTCCCCGGCGGCGATGGCGGTGGCGGTGGCGGAGACATTGGCCAGGCTGCGCTTGAACAGGTTGCGCACCAGCAGCGCTCCGCTGGCCGCCATCACGGACACGATCAGCATCGACCACAGCAACGCATCGGTCACCAGGGTGCGCAGCAGGGCGCGGACATGCACGTCACGACCGATGAGCAGGCGCAGACCGGGCGGGATATCATAGACCCGGACGCGGGTCAGGGTTCGCATCCCGGCGCGCTGCACCGGCAGTTCGAAATACGGTCCGGCCTGGTCCACCCGCGCCGGCCAGGCGATCAGGTTCCCGGCGAGATATCGCCCGGTCCCATCGACCAGCAGATAGACCGCGTCGCCATCGACATTCTGCGCCAGCCGGTCGTCGATGGTCAGCATCAGACCGGGCAGGCCAGCTTGCGTCCACCGGTCGGACAATCCCTGCGCATCGGCCTGGATCTCGGTCTCGGTCTCGCGGTCCAGCAATCCGGCGGTCGACCACCAGATGAACGAGGTCAGGGCCAGGGCGCTGAGGGCCAGCAACACCGCGTAGATGGCGGCGAAGCGGACGCTGGCCGAACGGAGCAGCCGGGTGTCGATCATACGCTATCCGGCACGAGGCCGATCACGCGTTTCGGGTCCGCCGCCGGCCTGGGCACACCCGGCCATCCGCGCCGGCCCCGATCGCCCCACGCGGCATCCTGCACACCGAACCGTCATGCCCATACCCCCGGAGACACACCCCTGGGACCGGCGGGTTCCCAGGAAGGGGTGACGCCGGTCACACCGGTTCGGCACGGAGCATGTAACCGGCGTTGCGCACCGTGTGGATCAGGGGGGTCTTGAACGGCTTGTCGACCTTCTGACGCAGACGGGAGACATGCACGTCGATCACATTGGTCTGAGGGTCGAAATGGTAATCCCAGACGCCTTCCAGCAGCATGGTGCGAGTCACGACCTGTCCAGCATAGCGCATCAGATATTCCAGCAGGCGGAATTCGCGGGGTTGCAGGTCGATCTTCCGGCCCGCTCGCTTCACCTGGCGGGACAGCAGGTCCAATTCCAGGTCTTCGACCTGCAGTTTCGTCACCGGGCCTTCGGACTTGCCACGACGGGTCAGCGCTTCCACCCGCGCCAGCAGTTCGGTGAAGGCAAACGGCTTGGTCAGGTAGTCGTCGCCACCGGCTTTCAGCCCCTTCACCCGCTCATCGACATCGGCGAGGGCGGATAGAATCAGCACCGGGATGGGGTTCTTCTGGGCGCGCAGGGTCTCCAGGATTTTTATCCCGTCGATTCCCCCCGGCAGCATGCGGTCCAGCACGACCGCGTCGAAGGCCTCGCTGGCCGCCATGAACATCCCGTCGCGGCCGTTATCGACGTGTTCCACCACGTGGCCCGCTTCTTTCAGGCCACGGACGACGAATCCGGCAACGTCCTTGTCGTCTTCCACAACCAGGATACGCATCGTGCTCTCTCCGTTCCGGCGAATATGAATTGGCGGAAGCAACGACCGATGGCGTCCCCCCCTCGTCATTGCCGAGCCTGACCCGGCAACCTGCCCCCCAACCCCGGCCCCCTGTGGCGTTGAAGCGGGTTGCCGGGGCAAGCCCGGCAATGATGGGGGGGCGGTTCGGCGGTCGATCTTTCAGCCGTTTAGTATAACCCTGTTATTCTACTCACCTATGCCGAAAATGTTCCGCACGATAGGCCGCCGGCGATCCGATCCCACCATTATCGACGATGCGCCCGATCAGCCCGCCTGCTCCGTCGGTCGCCGGCCGACGGTCACGGGCACGTCGATGTCGCGGCCCTGGCGCCGGATCACCACCCGGGCATTGTTGCCCGGCGGCACGGCGGCGACCGAGCGGATCAGGCCACGCGCGGTTTCGATACGCTCCCCATTGATCGACACCACGATGTCCCCGGGCCGGATCCCGGCGCGTCCGGCCGGACCGCCACGATCCAGGTTGGCGATCAGCACCACGCCTTCCCGCTCCTCCACCGAAACACCCAGCCAGCCGCGCTGCATCGATCCGGTCGACCGCAATTGGTCCACCACGGACCGGACGGCGTTGCTGGGAATCGCGAAGCCGACCCCGACCGAGGCGCCGGTGGGAGAGACGATCACCGAGCTGACGCCTACCACCTGACCGGCCATGTTGAACACCGGCCCGCCCGAGTTGCCGGGGTTGATCGGCGCATCCAGTTGCAGGAAATTGTCGAACGGTCCCGACCCCAGATCCCGCCCGCGCGCCGACACGATCCCGGCGGTGACGCTGCCGCCCAGGCCGAACGGATTGCCGGCCGCGAGGATCCAGTCCCCGACCTCCACAAGCTGGGAATCGCCCCAGGCCACCGATGGCAACCCGGACACGCCGGTGACCTTGATCACCGCGACGTCGGTCAGGTCGTCATTGCCGATCACCTGGGCGGGAAACTGCCGCCCGTCGGTCATTTGCACCATGATGCGGCTGGCGCGCCCGACGACATGGCTGTTGGTCACGATGATGCCGGACGGATCGACGATGAAGCCGGACCCGGCGCCGATCGTCTGTTCCTTGCGGTTGCCGTAGCGGCGTTTGAACTCCCGCCCCATCGGCGTATCGCGCAACTCCGGTGGCAGTTCGGCCAGCAGGTCCCGGCCGGATGTCTGCTCGGTGACGGCGATATTCACCACCGCGGGCATCACCTGCTTGACCAGCGGCGAGAAACTGTCGGGTGTGCCGCGCGCGATCGCGCCACCCGGCGCACAGGCGGCAAGCAAAAGCAGCAGGGCGAGGACAAGGCCTCGGCCCGGGGATGTTCTGACTGACATGACCAGCAGATGGCATGCGTCATGGCCGGCCACAAGAATTCCGCGCATCGGTTTTGTCAGTTTTGCACCGTTCGGCCCCCATCTTCGGGCCAGTTGTGTTTCGGATAGCGGCCACGCATATCCCGGCGTGCATCCGCCCAGGCGCCTTTCCAGAATCCAGCCAGATCGGCGGTCACCGCGATCGGCCGGCCCGCGGGCGACAGCAGCGCCAGCCGCAGGGCGATCCGCCCTCCGGCCAGCAACGGTGTCGAGGCCAAGCCATAGTAATGCTGCGCCCGCGCCGAAGCCAGCGGCACCGGCTGCGTGTAATCGACCGAAGCGCGCCCGCCTGGCAGCGAGAGATGCGTCGGCACATCGCGATCCAACCGATTGGCCAGCGCCCAGGGCAGCAATCCGCGCAGCAGGCCCGGCAGGTCCAGGCGCGCCAGATCCGCCAGTTTCCCGACCCCGAGCAGGTGAGGGGCGAGCCAGTCGGGGGCAGTGGCGGCCAAGGCGGCATCCGATAGGTCCGGCCAGTCCTGGTCCGGTTCCAGCGCGCGCATCAAACCGACTCGTGCCTGGTATTGGCGGGCATCGTCGGTCCAATTCAGGACCCGCAACCCCTGATCGGCCGCGGCGCGGGCCAGGGCCTCGGCCAGTTGCGCGGGATCGGCCTGCTCGGTGCGGTCGGTCAACACCAGGCTGCCCAGGCGGCGACGCCGGCGCGCCAGCACGGTTCCCGACACCGCATCGAAGCCCGACTCCACGGTTTCCGTCACCCGTGCGGCCAGCACATGCGGCAATGCGTCCACGTCCAACGGCGCCGCCATGCGGATACGGGCGGACGCCTTGACCTCCATGGACGCAACGACCAGCAGATTGGCGTCGGCCAGCTTGTCCGTGCGTGGCAGGCGCGCGCCGCCGCCGCCTGAAAGCCGGAAGGAGCCAGGCTCCCCGCGGCGCTGGGCGATGCGGTCCGGGAAGGCGGCGGCGAGCAGCTTGCCGGGGTCGCCGTCCTCGGCCGGGTCGCCCTGGATGCGCAGGCGGCGGCGATACTGGCGCGCGGTCTGGCGAATGCGGGACATCGCGCCGCGGTCGGCGGTGGCGTCGCCATGGGTGAGGGCGGCCAGGCGGGATGCGATGTCGGCCGGCGCGTCGGGCGCGCGCAGCGGGTCGCGTTCTTCCAGCAGCGCGGCCAGGGTCGCGGCCAGGGCGGCCTCTCCGGCGGTGGTCGCTTCCAGCATCATCGCCGACAGGCGGGGGTGTGCGCCGAGTTGGGCCATGCGCCGGCCCGTTGGCGTAATGCGGGCGTCGGCATCCAGCGCGCCCAGTTCGGCGAGCAGGGCGGCGGCGGCCTTTAGCGCCCCGGATGGCGGCTTGTCCAGGAACGCCAGCGCATCCGGCGCGGTGCCCCAGGCGGCGCAATCGAGCACCAGCGACGACAATTCCGCTTCCAGGATTTCCGGCCGGTCGAACGCCGGCAATCCGCGATGCAGGGCGGGCGACCACAATCGGATCGCCACACCGGGTGCCTCCCGCCCGGACCGCCCGGCCCGCTGTTCGGCGGCCGCGCGCGATATCCGCATGGTGGCCAGCCGGGTCAGGCCGGTGCTGGCATCCAGCCGTGGTGCCCGCCGCCAGCCGCCATCGACCACGATCCTGACACCGGGAACGGTCAGCGACGTCTCCGCGATCGAGGTGGCGAGCACCACCCGGCGCGTGTCCGCCGGACGCAGCGCGCGATCCTGTTCGGCCGGGGGAAGGTCGCCGTGCAACGGCAGCACCAGCGCGCCACACCGATCGAGCGCGGTCTGGGTGCGGCGGATTTCCGCCATGCCCGGAAGGAAGGCGAGGATGTCGCCGTCGTGTTCGGCCAGCGCGGCGCGGATCGCCCGGGCCATTGCCTCGGGGAGGTCGCGGGGGCCCTGGATATCGCGCGGGGTGTGGTAGATGGCGACCGGGAACATCCGCCCGGCGCTCTCGATGACATCGGCGTTCATCAGGCCGGCCAGACGCGCGCCATCGGCGGTGGCGGACATCGCCAGCAGGCGAAGTTCCGGGCGAAGTTGCCGTTGCAGGTCCAGGCAGAGTGCCAGAGCCAGGTCGGATTCCAGGGAGCGTTCGTGGATTTCGTCCAGCAGCACGGCGGCGACACCGTCCAATCCCGGGTCGGATTGCAGGCGTCGGACCAGCAGACCCTCGGTCACGACCTCTATCCGCGTGGCGGCGGACATGGCGCTATCGATCCGGGTGCGGAAGCCGGCGGTGGTGCCCACCTGTTCGCCCAGCAGCGATGCCATGCGGGTGGCGGCGGCGCGGGTGGCCAGTCGGCGGGGTTCCAGCATGAGGATACGCTGGTCGCCTCGCCACGGGGCATCCAGCAGCGCGAGCGGCACGACCGTGGTCTTTCCGGCGCCGGGGGGCGCGACGAGGATGGCGTTGCGCCCCTGGGCGAGGGTGTCCGTTAACGCCGGGAGGGCGTCGGTGACGGGGAGGTCGGGAAGGTCTGGGCGTGGGGGCATTCGGCGCGGTTATGCCGGGTCTGGGCGGTGATGGCGAATGGGCGACCGCTTCCCCGTCTGGAAGGCTGAGAACTGGTCCGATTGGTCGCGCAACTAGCGATGGGTCTGGAGCGGTTTTCGCCGCTCCGCCGGGTTGGTCGCGATCATGCCCAACCCGGCCGTGGCGATCAGAACTCGAGCAGACCCAAGGTGATCGACGGAACCTCGGGCATACCCGGCGGTTTGAGGGACACAACGCCCAGGCCGGGGGCGGTGGCGGTGGCGCGCGAATCGCCGTGCGTTGACATAGTGTTGTCAAATCGGTATGTAAATGCGCTGCGCAATAAACGGCCATTGCGTCGAGCAAATGGAGTTGCGCCGCGCAGCATACCACGGTCTGTGCCTGGCCGCGGACCGCGGGGAGAGCCGCGCGGCAGCTACGGCTGCCCTTCGGGCAAA
>CAMBXJ010000033.1 GCA_945871455.1 Asaia bogorensis | reverse complement strand
TTGCCCGGGATGCAGAAAAAGGGAACGACCACGACATGATGGCTGAACGCTTGCTGCTGCTGCTGCTGGTCGGGGGCGTCGCCATCGGCTGCATCATGGTGCTGTCCCCGTTCATCTCCGCTATCCTCTGGGCCGCCATTCTGGTCTTCACGACCTGGCCGATGGCCGAATGGTTCCGCACCAACCTCCATCTCCGCCGAGGCGGCGTGGCCGCGCTGATGGTTCTGCTGACCGCGGTCGTGCTGGTGTTGCCGATCGCCCTCGCCACGCCGGGCGGCGTCGACGAAATCTCCGCGCTGCGCCGCGTGGTGGAAGACTCGTTGCGCGCCGGACTGCCGAGCGCACCGTCGTGGATTGCGGATGTGCCGGTCGTCGGGAAGAAGATCGCGGAGTTGTGGGACCGCTGGGCCGCCGATTTCAGCCAGTTGCTGGATGTGCTGAGGCCCTATTTCGGGACGGTCGTGGAAGGCGGTCTCAGCCTGTTGCTGGGGATCGCGAATGGCATTCTGATGGTGCTGATCGCGCTGTTCATCGCGTTCTTCTTCTATATCTATGGAGAACCGCTGGCCGAACGCCTTAGCCTGATCATGCACCGGATCGGCGGCGTGCAGGCAGATCGGCTGATGCATGTCGCGGGCGCAACCGTGCGCGGCGTGGTCTATGGCGTTGTCGGCACGTCGATCGTGCAGGGGGTGCTGACGGTCATCGGATTGTGGGTATCCGGCGTGCCGCGTGCCGCGATGCTGGGGATTATCGCGGGACTGCTGTCGGTTCTGCCGATCGGGGCACCGATCATCTGGATCCCGGCATCGATATGGTTGATGACCACCGGCAGCCTGGGATGGGGCATATTCCTGGCAATCTGGGGAGCGGTGGCGATTTCCGGCTCGGATAACGTCATCCGCCCCTGGTTTATCTCTCGTGGCGCACAACTGCCCTTCCTGGTGACGGTGCTTGGCGTCCTGGGAGGTGCCCTGGCCTTCGGCCTGCTCGGCATATTCCTGGGGCCGGTGCTGCTGGGTCTCGGCTACACCCTGGTCAATGAATGGGTGAGATCGGCCGACCCGGCACCAACCGAAGAATCCGGGATCGGGTAGGACCGGTGCGGCTTCACCGTGACTGGGATTGGAAACCACGCTGGCGTTCCGCTGTCTGGCCGGATGGATGGCAACCATCCGAACCAATGGCATAGAGCGGACGCTGTCGGTGACTGCTTCGGCCAGTTGGCAGCCGCCGCCGTCACGGTCCGCGCGGCGTGATCAGGCCCGCCCTGGATCCTCCAGCCCGATCGCGCGGAGGCGGGCGTTTTCCTCGTCCCAGCCACTGCGCTGCTTCACGTTCAGGAACAGATGGATCGGCCGGTCCAACAGACCGGCAAGGTCCTGGCGGGCCCGCGCACCGATCGCTTTGATCCGGGCGCCGTGTTCGCCGATCAGGATGCCCTTGTGGCCGGCGCGGGTCACGTAGATCGTCGCCTCGATACGCACAGAGCCGTCCGGCCGCTCCTTGAACGACTCGGTCTCGACGGTCGCGGCGTAGGGCACTTCCTCATGCGTCTGCATGAAAATCTGCTCCCGCACGATCTCGGCCGCCAGCAACCGGTCGGGCAGATCGGTCAGGTCGTCATCGGGATACAGATGCGGGCCGTCCGGCACCGCCGCGGCCAGGGCGTCCGACAAAGCGTTCACCCCATCGCCGGTCGTTGCACTGACCATGAACGTCTCTTCGAACGTGGCGATCCCGGTCAGGGTGGCGATCAATGGCAACAGGTTGGCGGGAGGCACCAGGTCCGTCTTGTTCAGCACCAGCCAGCAGCGGCGTCCGGCGCCGGCCAGCCGGGTCGCGATCTGGCGAACATCCTCGGTGGCGCCCGCCTTGGAGTCGACCATCAGCATGGCGAGGTCGGCATCCGCCGCGCCGGTCCAGGCGGCGGCGACCATGGCGCGGTCCAGCTTGCGCTTCGGTCGGAAAATGCCCGGCGTATCGACCAGCAAAATTTGGCTTCGACCGCGCATCAGGATGCCCAGCACCCGGAACCGCGTCGTTTGCGCCTTGGGAGACACGATCGACACTTTCGCGCCGGTCATTCGATTCAGGAGCGTGGATTTCCCCGCGTTCGGCGCCCCAAGGATCGCCACGAAGCCGCATCGCGAGCGCGAATCCGTGGCCGGCATTGCCGCTTCGGGACCTGCGGGGACAGCATCCTCGTCCGGTTCGGGCGACGCCATATCGGGCTTGTTCATACGAAGGTGCTCAATGCGGGGGTGCTCAATGCGGGGGTGCTCATGCGGGGGACCTTATGCCGATATCGTGCCCAGCAGCGACTCCGCGGCCAGTTGTTCGGCGGCGCGCTTGCTGCCGGCGGTTCCAGTGCCATTGAGCTCCCCCACGGTCACCGTCACCACGAAGGCCGGCGCATGCGGAGGACCGGACCGCTCCGTCACCGTGTAAGCGGGCAGATCCTTGCCGCGTTTTTGTGCCCATTCCTGCAACGAGGTCTTTGGATCCTTCGGCGGATCGGCCTGTATGATCATAGCGCTGTCCCAGGCGCGCCGGACGAAGCGACGCGCCACGTCGAGCCCGCCATCGAGGTAAAGTGCGCCCAGGGACGCCTCCAACGCATCGGCCAGCACGGTGGCGCGGCGTTTGACGCCAGCCTTCGCCTCTCCGTCCGACACCGACAGGCTGACGGCAAGACCGATGGTTTCCGCGACACCGGCCAGCACCGGCTGCGACACCAGGAACGCAAGGCGGCGTCCCAACTCACCCTCATGCTCCCGCGGGAAGCGTTCGGCCAGCCATTCGGCCATGATCAGCCCCAGCACCCGGTCGCCGATAAACTCCAGCCGTTCGTTGGACCCGTGCCGCCGGCCGCGCCCGGGCAGCGCCGACCGATGGGTCAGCGCTTCCCGCAACAATGCAGGGCGAACGAAGCTGTGATCGAGGATTTCCTCGAACGAGGGCGTCAACGCGCGGACCTTAGGCGGCGCGCGATATTAACTGCTCGATTTGGTGTTGGGCTCCGGTCTCTCCATGTCATGGCGGGTGCAGACCCGTCATCCACGACTTGCGGTGTTGATCGCGGCAAAGTCGTGGATGGTGGGCCTTCGCCCACCATGACGGTGTGCGCAGGCGACACGCTAACTGGAGCGGTTGTTGTTGCGCGTCGCCTTATGACGGCCGCCATCAACGGACCGGCTTCAGCAGGCGGTTCCAGCGAATGTCGAACGGCCATTCCCAGACCTGCCACCACGGGTGTTCAGCATCGACGGAGAAGAACAGAATCTCCGCCTTGCCCACCAGATTCTCGATCGGCACGAAGCCGACCCCACTCATGAACCGGCTGTCGGCGGAGTTGTCGCGGTTGTCGCCCATGGCGAAGACATGGCCGGGTGGCACCGTGTATTCCGGCGTGTTGTTCGGGTCGAATTCACGGGTCGGATCGAAACCGGGTCGGCGCGACGCCTCGATCCCGTCGGTCGCTTTCAGGATTTCGTGCTTCACGCCGGGCTTGCCGTCGGCGCCGGGCAAGGTTTCCTGGAATTTGGCCAGCGCCATGCGAATGCCGCCATCCTTCGCCTCGAACGTGCCTTGCGGTTGGCGCGGACAGATCTGGCCGTTGATGTAGAGCTGGCCCTGGCGCATCTGCACGCGATCGCCGGGCAAGCCCACGATGCGCTTGATGTAGTCGGTGGAATTGTCGCGCGGATACTTGAACACCGCCACATCGCCACGCTCCGGCAGGCTTTCGAAGATGCGCCCGGTGAACAACGGCGGCGAGAACGGCAGCGAGAAACGCGAATACCCGTAGCTGTATTTCGACACGAACAGGTAATCGCCGACCAGCAAGGTGGGGATCATGCTGCCGGAGGGGATATTGAACGGCTCGAACGCAACGGTACGGATCAGCACGGCGATAAGGCCGGCATAAACGATCGTCTTGACGTTTTCGACCAAGGCGCTGGGTTGGCGCTTGGATTTGGCCTTGGTGGTCGCCATGCGGGGATGAGGCTTTCTCGTGGAAAATCAGGCGGATCAAGCCCACCGGCCCATGCCGTGTCAAGCAATCGCTCGGTGGCGGGGTGGCCGAGCGGGTTGGGGAAGGTCGGGAAACGGGTGGGGCGGCCTGCCTTATGGGGACAGACCGCCGTCCGATGTCAGCTATTGACCAACACGTTTTCCGGACGGGCGGGGATTTCACCACGCTCGACCCGCAGAACCTGGCGGGTCAGCATTTCGTGGGTCGGCGCGCGCACGCCGATCCGCGCGCCTTCACTGGCGATGAAGCCGTTCATGAACTCGATTTCGGTGCGCCGCAGCTTTTCCATGTCCTGCGCCATCGATGGGCGCTGATAATCGCTGCGTTCGGCCTGGCCGGCGCCGCCGCTGACCAGCAGTTTCTCCATCTCGGCATAGGACGCGCGGTCGCCTTCCATGGCCTTGGCCAGCGTTTCGGGCGCCAAAGCGCCGACCTTGCCCAGTTTGTAGCCCAGCGCCTGACCGACCCGGACCGACTCGCCGCCGAGTTGGATGCAGATGCGCCGCACCGCGTCATGCTGGTCGCGGGCATTGCCGCCCATACCCGTCGCGGCCGAGACCCCATTGCGCATGCCGTTGACGCACAGCTTGGTCCAGCGTTCGCCCCACAAATTGTCGGTGGCCTTGGAGGCATCGACGCAGCTCATGATGTCGGCGATTTCTTCCGACCGTTTGGTGATCCGGCCGGAAGGCTCCCCGATATAGAACGAGGTGATGTCGGCCCGCTTGGCATAGCCGCGGCGGATATGCCCGGGTTCGTAAAGGTCGACGCCGACGCCGCCGGTAACGATGCAGCCCAGGGTGCGGCCCCAGCCGACGACGCCGGCGACCCGCTCCTCGTTGATGCAATTCTGCATGGACACCACGCAGCCTGCCGCGGACAGATACTGGCGGATCATCATCGTGGCCCAGACGGTGTCGTAGGACTTCACGGCGATGAACGCGATGTCGATCGGCTTCTGCTTGGCGAGGTTCTGCACCTCGGTCAGGTGCATGGCGTTGACCTTCACCGTCATCCGCTCTTCCGGCGTCATGCCGAAGATTTCCATGCCGTGCGACTTCAGCCGGTCCACGTGGGCGGGCCAGGGATCGATCAGGGTGACGTCATGTCCCCCGGCGGCGAGATGCGTTCCCACATAGCCGCCGACGGCCCCGGCTCCGACGACAGCGATACGTTTGGACATTGTGGATTCCTCTTGCGATCGTCGTGTTGTGGCGGCCGATGGGTTTGGTTTCGGCGGTAGGGTTGGCACAGTTTAACGGGATCGGTCCGGCGGGCAAATCCGGGGTTCCGTGGTGCGGCGGGTCGGATCCACGCGCTTGGGCCGCGAAGTGGACCGAGGACGGGGTTACGGGGTCCATATGTGGCAACGGAGAAAATTCTCCCCCTCCCCTTGCGGGAGGGGGTTGGGGGGAGGGGTGATATCGCACGGACACCACGCAAACCCCCTCCCCCCAGCCCCCTCCCGCAAGGGGAGAGGGAGAACTTTCTCCGACACCGGATTCCCCGGCCCATCCCCCTCAAGCCAGATCGATCGAAAACCGCGTCAGATCAACCAACGCACAATGGCGCAGCGCCCCTTCCTCGGTCGCGCGCAGCACCACGCGGGGGGCGGCATTGGCCTCCAAAGCCTCCTGCCAGCGTGGGGCACACAGGCACCAGCGGTCGCCCGGTTTCAGCCCGGCAAACCCAAATTCCGGCCGCGGCGTCGACAAGTCGTTGCCGGATGCCTTGCTGAACTCCAGGAACTCCGCGGTCATCACGGCGCAGACCGTATGGCTGCCCAGATCCTGCGGCGTGGTGTCGCAACAGCCGTTGCGCAGGAAGCCGGTCAGCGGGTCCGCCGAACAGATATCCAACGGTCCGCCCAGAACATTGCGGGACGGCCTGCGACCTGGGCGACGGCCGGTTTCGTCGAATGGCATCGATCAGTCTCTCCGGATCAATCTTGCCCCTGGGAGTCGCCAGGGAAGTCACCCGGCCGCAGCAGCCGAGCAAGCCGGTCCAACACGGCGTTGGCGATGCCGGGTTCGGGGCCGGTGAAGAACCCACGCGCAACATCCAGGTATTCGTTGATGACAACACGCGCCGGTGGGCCGTCCGCCATGGCCAGTTCCGCTCCGCCGGCGCGCAATACCGCCCGCAGCACCGGATCGACCCGAGCCAACGGCCAGTCGGCGGGAAGCGCTTCGACGAGCATGGCGTCGATCGTGTCCTGCTGGCGGACCACCCCGCGCACGATCCGCGCGAACAGCGGCACTTCGGCATCCGGGATGCGTCCGCCTTCAAATCCATCGCCACCCGGGATATCGCCCAACCGATGGCGGACGAACTGATCGATCACGGTTTCCGGGTTATCCCCGGCCTGTTCGCTCTGAAACAAAGCCTGCACGGCCGCAACCCGCGACGCCGTGCGTGTGCGGGTTTTCGGGCCACGGGTCATGCGGCGCGATATCGGAACATCGAGCCGGGTGTCGTCCAAACCGATGGCATCATGCCCAATCGCATCGGACCAGATTGCATCACGCCGCGCCCAGGTGACGCGCCGCGTTGATCTGCAACAGAGCGGCGGCGGCGGCCTCGGCCCCCTTGTTATGGCCATCCTGACCGGATCGAGCCTCCGCCTGCGCCAAATTGTCGCAGGTCAGCAGACCGGTCCCGACGCACAGCCCAAACTGCAACGCCACGCTCATCATCCCTTCCATCGTCGCTCGGCATATGAACTCATAATGATCCGTCTCGCCGCGGACGATGCAGCCAAGCGCCACGAACCCATCGAAGCGCTTGCTGCCACGCGCGGCGATGCGGATCACCTGCGGCAGTTCGAAGGAACCGGCGACATCCAGCACCTCATGGGTCGCCCCGGCCTCCCCCAGGATGCGTTCGGCGCCCACGGTCAGCCCGTCGATCACGCCCCGATAATAGGGCGCGCGGACGATCAGCAGATGCGGCGACGGGCCGGGGACCTTCGGTGCCGAGGGCAGTGCTGCGTCCTGCGTGCTCATACTTCGTATCCCCCGCCGACGATATTCGGGATCGGTCGCTGTTCGATGATGTTCAACCCGTAGCCCTCCAGGCCGACAACGGTGCGCTGGCGATTGGTCAGCAGGATCATGTCCTTGACACCGAGATCCAGCAGAATTTGCGCGCCGATGCCGTAGTCGCGCAGTTCGCGATACGGCCTTTGGCTGGTTGTCAGTTGGCGGACCCGTTCCGCCAGCGCGGTCTTCCGATGTTCACGGATCAGCACGACCGCGCCTCGCCCAGCCTCACTGATCATGTGCATGGCGTTGTGGATCGCAATCCAGTGCGGAGACCCGGTCATGTCGTCCAGCAAATCGACCGCATGCATGCGCACCATCACCGGGTCCGTCCCGCTGATATCACCCTTCACCAGCGCCAGATGCTCCTGGTACTCGACCGTGTTGGCATACACCACGGCGCGCCAGTCGCCGCCGGCCGGATGCTTGTAGTCGGCCTCCTCCACCCGGCGGACCAGCCGTTCGGTCAGGCGCCGATGCGCGATCAGGTCCGCGATGGTGCCAAGTTTCAGGTTGTGGTGTTGCGCGAAGGTCACCAGGTCCGGCAATCGGGCCATGGTGCCGTCGTCGTTCATGATCTCACAGATCACCGCGGCGGGTGCGAGCCCGGCCTTGCGAGCGATATCCACCGACGCCTCGGTATGGCCGGCGCGAACCAGCGTGCCACCTTCCCGCGCCATCAGCGGAAACACATGCCCCGGTGTGGTGATGTCATCGCGCCCGCTCTCCGCATTGATCGCCACCGCGATCGTCTTCGCGCGGTCGGCGGCGGAGATGCCGGTCGTCACCCCTTCCCGCGCTTCGATCGAGACCGTGAACGCGGTCTGATGGCGGGTGCCGTTCTGCTGACTCATCAGCGGCAGGCCGAGTTTCTCCACGCGGGCGCGGGTCATGGCCAGGCAAATCAGGCCGCGGGCATGGCGGGCCATGAAGTTGATCGCGTCCGGGGTCGCGAACTGCGCGGGGACGACCAGGTCGCCCTCGTTCTCCCGGTCCTCGTCATCGACCAGGATGAACATCCGGCCGTTGCGGGCTTCCTCGATCAGTTCCTCGGCGCTGGAGATGTATTTCGACAACTCCACGGTTACCATGTTTTCCTGCAACAGGTTTTCCATTAGCTGGCCTCCTTCCGGCCGTCCTTATGGGCCTCCGCCAGTCGGGCGACGTAACGGGCCAGCATGTCGATTTCTATATGCACGGCATCGCCCGGCGCCAAAGTGCCGAAACCGGTGACCGATGCGGTGTGCGGGATGATGTTCACCCCGAAGGTATCGCCCTGGACCGCGTTGACCGTCAACGATACGCCGTCGATGGCCACGCTGCCCTTTTCCGCGATGAAGCGCGACAGGTCCGCGGGGACGCGGAATTGCCACCGGGTGGAACCGTTTTCCGGCGTGGCGGAGACGGCATGGCCGACCCCATCGACATGCCCGGAGACGATATGCCCGCCCAGTTCGTCCCCGACCTTCAGGGAGCGTTCCAGGTTGATGCGGGAGCCGACTTTCCAGGAGCCCATCGTCGTGCACGCAAGGGTTTCCGCCGAAGCGTCCGCCGCGAACCAGTCCGACCCGAGTTCCACCGCGGTCAGGCAGCAGCCGGAACAGGCGATGGAGGCGCCAAGGGCGATGGACGCCGTGTCGGGCCAGGGGGCCTCGATCACAAGGCGCATGTCGCGGCCCTCGCCGATCGGGCTGATCGCACGGACGGTGCCGAGCGCGGTGATAATGCCGGTGAACATCAGTCGTGCCTTGTGTATTCGCTAAGCATGTCGTCACCGAGCAGGGTAACCCGGTGACGGGTGAAACGGGGCATTTGGGCGAGTTTTTCGACTCCGAAAGCCTGGACTCCCGGCCACCCGTCGCCCCCCATGACGGCGGGCGCGTGAAACCAGGCGATCTGGTCCACAAGATTGGCCCTTAACAGCGCGGCGGCAACCTGTCCGCCGCCTTCGACCAGCAAGCGGGTGATCCCGGCCTCCGCCAGCGCGCGCATGCCCTGGGTTAGATCGACCCCGGAACTGGCGCCGGCAAGGGGTATCAAGGTCGCGCCGCACGCGAGGACGGCCCGTTTGCGATCGGGGTCGGTGCCTTCGCGGATCATGAACCAGGTCGGCGTCTGAGCGGCGGTGCGGACCAGGCTGGCGGTCAGCGGCGTGCGCAGATGGCTGTCGGCGACGATGCGCACGACCGGCGTGGCGCGGAAGCCGGGGATGCGGCAGGTGAGGTCCGGGTTGTCCGCCAGGACGGTGCCGACGCCGACCATCACCGCGTCATTCTGCCCGCGCAGGACATGCGCGATCCGGCGGGCGGGGGATCCGGTGATCCATTGGCTCTCCCCGCCATGGGTGGCGATACGCCCATCCAGCGTGGTCGCCAGCTTCAGGGTGACCAGCGGGCGGCCCAGGGTGGTGCGCTGGATGAAACCGGCGAGCGTTTCGTGGGCTTCATCGGCGAGCAGGCCTGCCTCGACCGCGATGCCGGCCTGTTTCAGGCGGGTGATGCCCTGGCTGTCGACACGCTTGTCGGGGTCCACGCAGGCGATCACCACGCGCGCGATGCCGGCCGCGATCAGCGCGTCGGTGCATGGCGGTGTGCGGCCCCAATGGCAGCAAGGCTCCAGGGTGACATAGGCGGTGGCGCCGCGTGCGTGCTCGCCGGCCATGGCCAGCGCCAAAGGCTCCGCATGGGGTCGGCCGCCTACCGCGGTGACCGCCCGACCGACCACACGCTCGGCCTTTACGATGACGCAGCCCACCGAGGGATTGGGCCAGGTCGTGCCAAGGCCCCGGCGAGCCATCGCGAGGGCGGCGCGCATATGGGCTATGTCCAAAGTGGGGCTTTGTGTCATGACGCGGTAACCTAGCCGAGGGGTTGGTGGCGTGAAACCCCAGGGGATCGACAGGTTGGGATCGATGGGTTGGGATCTGTGACCGGTCCGCGTCCGTCGGGCGTGCCGCGACGGCGACCGGGGGTGTTGCCTGGATGGTGACGGCTCGCCGGTATCCTGATGGCGAAAATCGGTGGACAATCATCCCTGGAAATGGGTCGGAGACGCAGGTGGCGGTAATCAATGAGCGGTCGCGGTGTCCGATCGGACAGGCTCCCGCAATGCGGCGTCCCGGCTGGTCTGGGCGGCTCGTTGCGGGATATGCTTCATATGGCACACGGCCGGCCCGCATCGTCATGGCCCGCCCGTGCAGACCATCCACGTCTTCGGTGACATCAGCGGCGCGAGGCGTGGAGGGCGCGTCCGCACCAGCCCTGACGTGGACCGGCCCGCACTCAACACCAGATGGAGCGGCTACGACCTCGTTTCGGCTCATCGTGCTTCTGCTCGCATTCGGCGTGCTGTCGAATACCGCGACCGCCCGCACGCTGACTGTCGGGCCTGGACAGGCATTCGCGACACCGTCGCTGGCCGCCCGCGCGGCGGAGGACGGCGACACGGTCCTGATCGAGCCGGGGGAATACTTCGACTGCGCGGTCTGGACCCGGAATCGCATGACAGTCGCGGGCAATGGGCCGGGCGTGGTGATCACCGATACGACCTGCCAGGGCAAGGCGCTGTTCATCGTCCGGGGCACCGATGTCACCATCCGCGACCTGACCCTGACCCGCGCCCGGGTGGCGGATGGCAACGGCGCCGGGATCCGTCTGGAAGGCGAGGGCCTGATCCTGGAGCGTGTCCGGTTCGTGAACAACCAGGTGGGGCTGCTATCGGGATTCGTCGGCCCGGGCGCGATCCGGATCCTCGATTGCACGTTCGAGCGCGGCGGCGGGGGTGGCGATCATCCTCTGTTCGCCGTTTGGGTCTGGGGCGCGGCGCTGCTTCGGATCGAGAATTCCACATTCACGGGCGTGAAGGGCGGGCAGATCAGCACCGGAATCCGGCGGACCGAACTGATCGGCAACCGGATCGGCACCGGCACGGGAGAAGCACCCGCCGTGGCCGTCCTGGCAACGAACAGCGACCTGGTGATCGAGGACAACGTGCTGTCCATCGGCCCGAATGCGCCTCGGCTGGCGGCCGCGGTGCTGGTAACGGGCGAAAGCTCGGTCACCTTGCGCCGCAACCGGCTGGTGAATGACACGCGCCAGCCGGCCGCCATGCTGTTGCACTGGACCGGGACGACCCCCGTCGCGGCGGACAACACGGTTGGGCCGGGTGATTCGGTGCTGTCCACCAGCGGGGTGTGGCGAAACCGAATGTCGGGCGTCTACCACCAATCGAAGGATGCGATCCTCGGCACGATGCGGCAGGTGAAGCGCTGGGTTGCCCCGTAGCGGGCGACGGATACCAAAACGGCCGGCGGCTTTCAGACATTTCGGAAATAGGGTCATGTTGGAGAAACTTCTCCCCCTCCCCTTGCGGGCTAGGGTTGGGGGGAGGGGCTTGGTGCAATATCCGTGCCGAAGCCCCCCGCCCCCCAACCCCCTCCCGCACGGGGAGGGGGAGAAACTTCTCCAACGCGGCATTCGTGAATGCGCCAGAAAAAGCCAAGCCGGGACAGACGCCGCGTCGTGCCAGCGCGGGGCCGGACGCGTCGCCTTACGGTGCCGCCCCGTCGGCCAGGCCACCGACGAAATCCTCGAAATCCTTCGCTTCCCGGAAATTGCGGTAGACGCTGGCGAAGCGGACATAGGCGACCTTGTCCAACTCCTTCAGCGTGTCCATCACCAGCTCTCCGATCTGTTTGCTCGGCACATCGCTGTCGCCGCTGGCTTCCAACTGGCGGACGATCGAGTTGACGATCCGCTCGATCCGTTCCTCCTGAATCGGCCGCTTGCGCAGCGAAATCCGAATCGAACGCGCCAGCTTGTCGCGATCGAACGGCACCCGGCGGCCGTCGGTCTTGACGACGGTCAGTTCGCGCAACTGCACCCGCTCCACCGTGGTGAAGCGTTGCCCGCAATTGCCGCAGAAGCGCCGCCGCCTGATGGCGCCGTTGTCGTCGGTGGGACGGCTGTCCTTCACCTGGGTGTCGTCGGATCCGCAGAACGGACAGCGCATGGCGGTTTATCGTCCCGGATAGAGAGGGAAACGGGCGCACATTTCCCGCACACGCGCGCCGACCGCCGCTTCCACTGCATTGTTGGTGCCGTCGTTGGACTTGCCCAGCGCTTCCAGCACCTCGTTGATCATCAGGCCGATGGAGCGAAACTCCGCTTCCCCAAAACCACGACTGGTGGCTGCGGGCGAACCCAGGCGGATTCCGGACGTGATGGTCGGCTTTTCCGGATCGTAGGGAATGGCGTTCTTGTTGGCGGTCATATGCGCGCGTTCCAGCGAGGCTTCGGCCGCCTTGCCGGTCACGTGCTTGGGGCGCAGATCGACCAGCATCAGATGGCAGTCAGTGCCGCCGCTGACGATATCCAGGCCCTGCTGCATCAGGGTCTCCGCCAACACGCGGGCATTGTCCTGCACGGCTTTCTGGTAGACTCGGAAATCGGGGCGCAGCGCCTCCCCGAACGCCGCGGCCTTGCCGGCGATGACATGCATCAACGGGCCGCCTTGCAGCCCCGGGAAGACCGCGGAGTTGATCTTCTTCCCGAGTTCCGGGTCGTTCGACAGGATCATGCCGCCGCGCGGGCCGCGCAGGGTCTTGTGCGTCGTGGTGGTGACGACATGCGCGTGCGGCAACGGGCTGGGGAACAGTCCCGCGGCGACCAGGCCAGCGAAATGCGCCATGTCGACCATGAAATACGCGCCGACCTCATCGGCCACCTTGCGGATGCGCGGAAAGTCGATGAAGCGCGGATAGGCAGAACCGCCGGCGATGATCAGCCTGGGCTTTTCGGCACGCGCCTTGGCCTCCAGCTCCTCGTAATCCAGCAGGCCGTCTTCCTTGCGCACGCCATACTGCACGGCGTGGAACCACTTGCCGGACAGGTTCGGCGCGGCGCCATGAGTCAGATGACCGCCGGCCGCGAGGCTCATGCCCAGGACGGTCTCCCCCGGCTTGCACAGGGCCAGGAACACCGCCTGGTTAGCCTGCGCGCCGGAATGCGGCTGCACGTTGGCAAAGCCGCAGTCGAACAACTGGCGCGCGCGGGCGATCGCCAGTTCCTCGGCCACATCGACGTAGACGCAACCGCCGTAATAGCGGCGACCGGGATAACCTTCGGCATATTTGTTGGTCAGGACCGAACCCTGGGCTTCCAGCACCGCCGCCGAGACGACGTTTTCCGAGGCGATCAGCTCGATCCCGTCCTGTTGGCGCCGCAATTCCTGCCCAATGACCGCCGCCAATTCGGGGTCGGTTTCGGCCAAAGGCGCGGAAAAGAAGCGTTGGAGGTTAGCCACGGTGCGCTGCTCGTTCATCGGACCCTGAGTATGGTGGTTGCGCGCGCCCTGTAGCACGCGGCGCGCGACGGACAAACGACCGCTTCGGCGCCGATCCGCATTTCCGCCATGCGCGCCGGGCTGCGTGGCGTCGGGCCCGGTCGGCGGCTGTCAGCGTCCGGCGGCGAGGAAGGCCGGCACACGCACCAGCGCATCGTCCCGCGCCGCGACATTCGTGCCCGCATGCGCCTGCCCACCCGGCGCTGTCGAGAGACCGGTGAGAAGCCGCAGCGGACGGTCCGGGGTGTCGAAGTCGTGATAGGCATCCGGATAGGTGACCATGACGACAGGATTGGCGTTGATCCGCTCGGGAAACCGGTCGGCGACCTGGTGGCAGGGTTCGGCCGGAGTCCAATCGTCCTTCGCCCCGATCAGGATCAGCATCGGGGCGGCAGGCTGCCAGGACGTGTCCCGGGCAGTGCCAGTGCAGCCCGGGTAGAAGGCAACGAAGCGGGCGAAAAGGCCCGAAGGCAGAGCCATCGGGCCGGCGGCCGACCCACGCACACCCAGGGGAGCACCCACGTGAGCACCCTGGGGAGTACCCAGGCGAGCCGTGGCCAGCACCGTACTGCCGCCATTCGACCAACCGACCAGGGCGATGCCACCGGCCGGCACGCCAGGTTGGGCGGCCAGCCAGGTCGCCGCGGCGATGGCGTCCTCGCGGCGTTCTCGCGCCGGACTGATCGTTCGCTGCTTGACCCGGCATTGCGGTCCCAGCCCCCGAGAGCCGAAACTATCGGGCAGGAGCACGATATGGCCCTTGGCGGCCAGTTCCTTCGCCCAGGAACCGTCCCGACTGGCATACGGGCCGCCGCAGCCATGCAGGGCCACCACGGCGGGGAGATTGGTTACGCGTGGCGGGCGCACCAGAGCCGCGTCGAGGACCAGTCCGCCGGTCGTCGGAATGCGAACATGATCGGTTTGCACGCCCGCCGCTGTCAGGAAGGCGAGCAAGGCGAGAAAACTGGGCATTGACGATGCTCCCGACCAAGGGCCAGAGACTACACGTGTCGCATGCAGAGCCAAACGACGCGCGATGACTGGCGGACATTCAAAAGCCACCCGGCGGCCGGTCCGGTGGACGATGGATGGTCGGCCGGCTGCCAGCCCGAGCCGACGGCGCGGAATCCACTCGCACCGCTGTCGTAGGTCCGGTCAGGTCCGCGATGCGATGGACGAAGGCCCCCCATCTTCGGCTTCGGGGAGATCGACAGCCAAAGCCTTGGGGGCAGGGCCTTCGCCCGGCATGACGGTGTTTGGCTGACGATGGGTCAACGGGTACGGCGGGGGTCAACGGGTGCGGCGGGGGTCAATGGGTGCGGCGGGCGTTTAAGTAGACGTCGGCCGCCTGCTCCGTTCGGCCTGCCTCGCGAAGACCACCTCCTATTCCAACATTGACCTTTCCGGGTGCCACGCCGAAAAGGCGGCAATGCCGAGCGCCGCGACGTCGTGGATTCTAACCGAGGGCTTGGCCGGACTGCAGTCTCAGGCGCTGGGATTGGCCGAGGCGGCGGACCTTGCCCCAGACCTGCGTGTGCTCAAGCCGCAAGCCCCGTGGAAGCATTTCCCTGCGCGGTTCTGGCCTCACCCACTGGCTGTCGTGCGCGACGTGGTGACACAGCCGCGACCCGACCTGATCATCGGCTGCGGCGGCATGGCCGCGGCGGTGCTCGCCGCGTTGCGTTCCCCCAAATGCCGCGTCGTGCAGGTGCAGAACCCCCGCATGAGCCTTGGCCACTTCGATCTGGTGATCGCGAACCGACATGACGAGCTGACCGGGCCGAATGTCATCGTGACCCGAACCGCGCTGCATCGCGTGACACAGCGCCGATTGGCCGAGGAGGCGGACCGGTGGCGCGATCGCTTCGCCGCCTTGCCTCGCCCGCTGGTGGCGGTGCTGCTGGGCGGCAGCAACGGCCGCTATCGGCTGGATGCGGAGATCGGCGGCAAGCTGGCGGCCGATCTGGCGACGATGATGCGACGCGACCGGGTTGGCATCATGCTCACCCCGTCGCGCCGGACCGATCCCGCGGTCACCCGACTGTTGTCGGACGCATTGACGCCGCTGGGGGGCTGGGTCTGGGACTTCACCGGGGACAACCCGTATTTCGGCATGCTTGCATTGGCGGACCTGATCGTCGTCACCCAGGACAGCGTGTCGATGATTTCGGAGGCCGCGGCCACGCGTGCGCCGGTCCTGTTCGCTCCCCTGCCCGGCCGATCGCGCCGGCAGGGCCTGTTCATCCAGACCATGCAGAGCGAGGGCCGGATCAGGCCGTTCGAAGGTCGATTTGCGCCCTGGCCGGTTTCGCCCCTGAACGATACACCAGAGGCCGCCGCCGAAATGCGCCGGCGGCTGTCGATTTGATGCCGAGGGTTCATGCTGCATATTCAGACGTTTGACGCCCGTGCCGGTGGCAATGTCATCTACAAGGCGCTCGCCCACCCGTTGGCCGCGGAGGCCATTACGCGGCTCTACGCCACCCTGCCTGGGCCGGTCGCGATATACGATCCGGATGGCATCGCCGACGCGTTGCTGGCGCTGTATCCGACTGCGATTGACGCGTTGTTCGTGCATGACGTCAGCCAGGTCGGCCAGGATCGGGGTGGGCTGACGGCCCGCCCATTGACGGAACTGCCGGACAGCGGGGCGGCGAGCGTGCTGGTCGCGGCGTTCGACGCGGCACGTATCGTGGCCCGTGTCTCGTCCATGGTGCCGGCCGGCGCCAAGGTCGCGACCCTGGACGACGTGCGACTGCCGACAGACATGCTGAGCAACCCCGACCGCTATCTGGATCGGCTGAACTTCGCCACCAATTACGCGTTCTTTCGCGATGCCGACGGCATGTCGACCCGGCTGATTTCCGCCAACTACTGGGCGAACTACGGCGCCCGGGACGTGCGGCTGTGGCTGCGGCTGTTCGACGGCGACGGACACATATTGGCCACCTGGGAACAGACCCTCCCCGCCGGACCTGGTGGGTACATGATCGACAGTCGGGTGGTGCGGGATCAATTCGGTCTGGCGCCGTTCACCGGTCAGTTGTTCATCCATGCGATCGGCGCGGCGGGGCATGACGTGGTGAAATACGCGCTGGACACCTTCGCCACCGACAACGGCGCGTCCCTGTCCTGCACGCATGACGCCAATGCCTGGCCGTCCGACCGGTTCGCCGGACTGCCGGCCCCTCGACCCGACGAGAAGATCATCCTCTGGCTGCAAAACAGCCACGCGGTCCCGATCCCGGCGGGGACCATCGCATTGGATCGCATGGGCGCGGAACAGCCGGTGACGCTGGATCAACCGGTCGGCCCATTCGCCACCGTCGCGATGGACGTCGTCGACTTTTTGCCGGATGTGAATTGGCCGGCACAGATCGAGCTGCGGGCCGGGCGCCATGTGGTGCGGCCGCGCTACGAGGTCACCCAGAAGGACCGGACCCGGATCGCGCATGTGAACGTGGAGCGGGACAACCTGCAGCCCGATCCGGGCATCGCCATGCTCCCCCCGCAGATGGGTCGCGGCTTTCTGCTGCCGTTCCCGGTGCTGCCGAGCGAGCGGTTTCGGAGTATTCTGCAGCCGACGCCGATGGCGACGACGCAGGCGAACCTCCCGGTCCGCCTGGACGTATTCGATACCGAGGGGCGCCAGGTGCACCAGCGCTTCCTGGGCTGTCTGCCGCGCGACCATGATCTGGTGCTGGATTTCGACGACATCCCGCTGCCCGTGGGCCACGCCGAACTCGTCTACGATTTCCGGGATGGCGGGGCCGCCGATGGCTGGCTGCACGGGCTGTTCCGTTACGAGGACCG
>CAMBXJ010000032.1 GCA_945871455.1 Asaia bogorensis | reverse complement strand
CCCATGCGCGCGCGCGGTGGCGACCAAAGCCTCATCGTTCAACCTCTCCACGTCGATCCAGGTGCGGGCGGCGGCCTGGAACCGTCGCCCGATCATGTCGGTGCGGGCACTTTGCGCCAGGCACACAAGATCGAATCGATTGGGATCGAGCGTTTCGAAGCCGGCAATCGTCAGCCAGCCCACCGGGTGGGTCTTCAGGGTTCCCGACAACAGGCCGACGACCAGCTTGCGATCCGGATCGCGCGTATTGGCAAAGGGGGGTGTCGAGAAGCGCGGCAGGCGGGACCCGCATTCCCGCAGCGCGGCCAGCAATGCAGCACCCGTCACCCCATCCTGGTAAGGCAGTGTATTGCACAGTGCTCGGCGTGGCAGCACGGCGTCGGGTTGCAGCGCGATTGCCTGTCGGGCAAGGCCCACCGCCTGCTGTTGCAACCCCAGGCATGCCGAGGCGTTGGCCAGGTTGCACAGGGTCGGCACTTGCGGCCCGTGACGGGCGATGTGGTCGGTCAGCAGGGCATGCGCTTCAGCGTGCCGATGCAACCGCATCAGGATCGCGGCCCGGTCGTTCTGGATTTGTGGGTTGTCCGGATCGAGTTCGCCGGCGCGCTGCAAGGCGCTTTCAGCCTCCCGCAGGCGATTGGATCGGGCGAGGACGCCGCCCAGCAGGACCGCCGGAGTGCGGGCATCCGGCGCCAAGGCCGTGGCCGTCTCCAGGGCGTCGATGGCTGCGTCGCGCTCCCCCATCCGTTCCAGCAGCATGCCCAGTGCGGTTGGAATGACCGGATTAAGCGGGTCCGCTTCGGCGGCGACTTCCAGGCGGGCTCGTTCGGCGGCGGACTCCTCCGCGGCGACGGCGGCGTTGACCCCCTGCATCGCATATTCCAGAGCGCCGGGCGCCAGGCGCTGGGCTTCCACGAACGCGGTCAGGGCGATCGCGAAATCCCTGGTCAGCATCAGGGCGAGCCCCAGAGCGCCCCACGCCTCGGCCCTGTTGGGGTCGGTGCCGCAGCAACGCAGCAGCAGTTCGCGACTTTCCAGGCCGTCGCCTCGGACGATCAGCAGGCCGGCGAGTGCGATCAAGGCTTCCGACCGCCGCGGTTTCAACTCCAGGGCATGGCGATAGGCATGCTCCGCGGCCGGGTTATCGCCCGCCGCCCGAAAGCTTTCCGCGAGCCTGACCCAAGGTTCGTCCCAGTCGGGCCGCTGAACGGCCACCGACCGCATCAGTTGGCGGGCGCGGTCCGTGTCGCCGCTCCGTCCTTCGGCAAGCGCCAGGTTCAGCAGGGTGGCGTCGGACGTATCGCCCAACGCCACCGCGGCACGCAGTTCGGACCTGGCGGCGAGCGCGTCGCCGCGAGCCAACAGGATGGTACCGCGCGCTGCCTGCATCCCCGGATCGGTGGCATCGGTGCTCTCGATCAGGGCAAGGGCGCCATCCGGATTGCCGCGATGCAGCAGCGCGAGCGCGGCCTCAGCCGTCATGCCGGACACGCTCCAGCACCATCATGATCCCATCGACCGGCATGCCGGCTTCGAAACGGATCACTTCCGGGGTGAGCAGGCGGATGGCAAAGCCAGCGGTGATCGCGGCGCGATGAACATAGTCCACCGCGTGCGCGTAGCGTCCCTGGCGCAGCAGGGCCCAGCGTCCGTTGCCGGGTATTTCTCCATCGTGGTCAGGCACCAACCGTTCCAGCGAAAAGACGAACCAGCCGCCGGGTTCCAGGCGTGCGTGCACGGCCGGCAGCACATCGTCCAGCGTCCCGAAATAGCACAGGACATCCGCCGCCACGATGATCGGCCAATGCTGGGTCTTGTCGGACGAAAGGTCACACGCCAGCGCGGTCATCAGTTCGGCTTCTCGCAGTTCGGCGTAGATATTCTTCACACGGGCCTGTTCCAGCATGCGTCCCGAGATATCGACCCCGGTGAGCGGCCCGATCGGCAGATCCGCGATCATCAATCCGACCAGGCCGGTGCCGCACCCAAGATCCAGGACAGGGCCGATCCGCCCACCGGCGGCGATCCCTGGATGCGCCAGCATGATCTGGCGGACCACCGACGGGATTCGGTATCCCAGCGACACGAGGTGGTTCTCGAACCGATCGGAGTAGCCATCGAACACGGTCTTCAGATATTCGGCCGGGGCGCGGTCGGCACCTGGCATCGCGCCGGTCGCCGCGACCAGATGGCGGACATAGGGATCGTCGGGTCCCAACCGAAGCGCATCGCGATAGGCGTCGGCGGCCTCCTCGTGCCGGCCCAGACTGGACAGGGCATGGCCCTTCAGACCGAAGACACAGGCGTCGGCGATACCGGCCACACGCGTCTCCTCGGCCAGGCGGATGGCGCCCTTGAAGTCGCGGCGCCTGACGCAGGTCAGGATCGCCGCGTTCCGAAGTGCCACCGCGGCGGGCGCCATCGCGATCCCTTCTTCCAACGTCGCCAGGCCGGCTTCAGGGTCGCCGCTGGCTTCCTGTGCCGCGGCCAATGCTTCGCGGAAGGACGGATTTGCCGGAATCGCGCTGACGGCTTCCCGCAGGCAGACAACGGCTTCGTTGGGGCGGCGCAATTCCAGCATCAGGGTGCCGAGAAGGGCCTTGGCGTTGGGATCCCGGCGGTCGAGGATGACGGCCTCGGCGGCATCGCGGGTTGCCCCTTCCACATCGCCCATTCGCTGGCGCAGGTCGGCGCGAATTTTCCGCAGGCCCGGATGTTGGGGGGAGGTTTCAACCGCGGCATCCAGTTCGACTCGCGCCTGTTCCAGCGCGCCATCGCGCATGGCCAGGCGAGCCGAGAGCTGTGACAGACCCGGGGATGGCGGGATCGACCGTCTTGCCGCGGCCAGCAGGGGACGCGCCGCGCCGGTGCGTCCGGCATCGATCATATCGGAGACGCGTCTGATCAGGTCGTTGGGATCGGCGGTCGCTTGAAGCATGTCCATGGCGTGGCTCCTCCTGAGCCGGTAGCGACGGCTGGTTAGATCACCAGTCCGCTTGCCTTGTTGGCGAGGGTCGTCAGGTCATCTGGTCTGCTGGTCGTGGCGGTGCTGGCGGTGTTGAGCAGGTAACGCTGCACGAATTTCTCGACGAATTTCGGGTCGGTCAGCTTGGCGATGTCCAGCCGCGTGCTGATCGCCTTTTCCTGGGCATTCAGCGTCTGAAAGGCGAATTGCTTGGGGATGCTCAACGCGGTCGTGACCACATCGCGCAGCACCGGGTCACCGAGGATCTGGTAGATGGAGGTGATTTTCGATGCTTCGGCGCGGAAGGTCAGGGCATTCGACAGGCCTGGGGTTTTCTTGTTGAGGTCCTGGCGCCATTTCACTTCGGCGTAGGCGTCCTGGAGTTTGGTGATCACTTCGGATTTCTGGACGACCGTGAGACCCTGTGCGGCGAAGTCGAAGGTCTTGGCGACGTTTTTCCAGCGCGTGTCGGTCAGCGTGTTTGCCAGCGATTTTGGATCGGTCAGATCCGAGGTCAACGCCTTGCGCGCCAGGGCGGTGGCGGAAATGCGATCGCCCAGACCGTTGGCGGTGAGCAGCACTTCCATCACCGCGGGGTTCTTCAGCAATGCGGTGACGCTGGTGGCGCCATTGACCGCGGCCGCGAACCGGTCGAGCGCGCGCTTGATCTCCGGCTGAGCGGCCGTCACTTTGACGTCGCGTGTCTTGTTGAGTTCCGCCGACCGCAACGCTTGTGATACGGACTGGCTCGATTTCTGGCCGCCCTGTCCGTACAGCGTTTGTGTCAGGGACGGTTGGGCGCCCTGCGCGAAGCTAAACAGGTTCGGAAGGTAGCTGGCCAGGACGTTCACGGGGGCGATCTTTCAGACCGGGACGATGTTCAGGGCTGGCCGGACAGTCCCGCGGCGATGTTTTCGTTAATGTCGATCAAAAAATCGAAATCCGGCTGCTCGCTGTCCATGTCGCGCTGAACCGTCAGCCCCACCGACAGGATGGAGGCACGTAATGTGATCGGTAACGAATTGTCGGGATCGCGCATCAGGTCCGTGACCGCCATCCACAGGCGTCGATTATCCGCCAGGGCGCGGACGCGTTGCACCGGTCCGGCATCTCGCGCGGCCTTCAGGGCACCGATGGCGCGCCGAAACACATCGGCCTCCTGCACCCGCTGGGAGCGTCGGTCGGATGCGGCCTGGTACGCCCTAGCGGCCTGGGTTATGCTCTGCATGGCTCTGGGTGGCCCCTGTCTGGTGTGGATGGTTCCCGGGTTTTGCGGGGACTTGATTAGCGTCATGCACACGGCCGAGCACGGCGTCTTCATGGAGTATAATTCGACGCGTGAGCTTCAGCGCCTGGTAGCAGTCGTCGGCTTCCGCCGCCGCCAGCGCGCGATCCAGGATTTCCCGCGCCAGGTCCGATGTTGTTGCATTCTTGAAGGCAAGGATCAGTTCGCGGGCAGACGTCATGCCGCCCTCGCGTTCGTCATCGGTGCCGATATAGGCGGACTGCAGCGCGAAGTAGATCCGTCGCGCCGGGCTGTCGGCCTGGTCCGGAGGCATGATCTGTTTGCCAAACAGGAAACGTGCCTTCGCGGTCAGCTCGATCCGTGATTTGGTGCGAAACCGGATCGGCGCACCGTTGACGATCATCACTTCTCCCTGGCGCAGTTCCAAGACCAGATTTGACATGCGCCCGTTCCTGTTCACCAACGTTGATCGGCAGGCTGCCGGTTCGGCCCTGTGCGGGGCGCGTGCCCCGGAAAGGGGACGACCCAATGCCAGCCACCTGGAGGATGTCACGTCCGAGCAGCCTTTTGGCCGCCGGGCGTGGTCGTGCTCGAACCATCCGACCGCCCCCACGCTCGGCTTGCGAGCGCTGGGGAGCGGTGGATTTCCGCGTTACTTGAACAGGCTGAGCAAGGTCTGCGGTGCCTGGTTGGCCAACGACAGCGCCTGGGTGCCAAGCTGCTGGCGGATCTGAAGCGCCTGCAACTGGGCCGATTCCTTGGCCAGGTCGGCGTCCACCAATGAACCAAGACCGCTTTGCAGCGCGTCGATCTTGTCATTGTTGTAGCTGATCTGGTTGCTGACATAGTTGATCGACGAACCAAGCGTGTTCAACGCCTGCCCGACGGCATTCATCTGGTTGATGAATGTGCCGGTCGCGGTGATCAGGGCGGCGATCGTGTCGGCCGAGTCCATCTGCGTGGTGGTGAACGCAATGGACCCGTACAGGGCCGACCCGCCAAATGTCGCGATGCCGTAGCTGGAGCCGGATTCGTTTCGTGCCACGGCGATCCGCCCGAAGGTGCCGTTGCTGCCGGTCAGATCGCCGATCAGCGTCTTGCCGTTGTAGCTGGCGTCCTGGACGAACGTCTGCACGTTGGCGAGGAGGCTGGTGAACTGCGCCTGGTAGTTCTCGCGGTCGTTGCCCTGGACGTTTGCGTCCGACAGCTTGACAAGAACGTCGCGCATGCTGGCCATGGTGTTGGAGACGTTGTTCAGACCCGACTGGGTCGTGGACAACAGTCCCTGTACGTTGCCAAGCTGCTGGTTGGCGCTGGTGAGCGCGCCGACAGTGGACCTGACCGACTGCGCCACCGCGTAGGCGGCACCGTCATCGGTCGAATCCGCGACCCGGAACCCGGTCGAGATTCTCTTTTGCGCGACTGCCAGATCTTCGTTTGTGCGGTTCAACGACTGAAGCGCAATCATCGCTCCCGTGTTGGTGTTCACTGAATTCAGAGGCATGGTATCTTACCCTTGCTGCCCATGGTTGCTCATGCCCCCGCTTTTTTGCGGGCTCGACGATTACCCTGGACCAACAGGGTTAACGCGAGATTAAACGCAGCCAACTTATTCATCCCGAACCCAAATATTTTGTGAGCGTCAGTGCATTCACACCGACGATCAATTGGTAGGATGCCTGCAACTGTGTTCTTACCAGTGACAGGTTCGACAAGGTGGCCGCCATATCGACGTTCTCCGCCGTATCAAGCTGGGTGGAGAGCGCGATCTCGGTCTGTCCGAGTTGGACTTGGGTGACTTGCAGGGCGGCCAGACGGTCGCCCATGACACCCACATCGTTTGCCATCGCACTGATGGCGCCGGTCACGCTGGTGCGTGTGTTCTGCACCAACTCGTTGAAATCCGGATCGTTCATCTGGGAACTGCTGAGCGAGCCGATCGTCGCCAAGGCCCGCATCAGGTCTCTCATATAGGAACCCGTGGTGGAGGCTCCCAACGATGGGACCGCGACATTGCCGCTGGCCAGCATGCCGATGGAGGTCGTCTGGTTCGGTCCGGTTTGTACGACAGGTGTATTGATACTCGTCACGCTACGGGACAGGTAGGTGGAAAATGGCGAGTCCCCGGTCGCGTTCGAGCTGGCGATCGTCAGGGTCGCGGCGGCGGTGGCGGTGGCGCCATTCGAGGCCAGGCCGGCCACCGCGGTTGCGATGCCGGTGTAAAAACCCGATGACGTGATGTTGTTGGCGTTCGGCACCGGCGGGTTGGCGGTGTCCTGACCGGCGAAGACATAGTTGCCGGCGGCCTGGGTGTTCAGCAGGTTGGCGACATCGGTCAGCGCCGAACGGGCGTTGGCGGCCACCGCGTCGACGGAAATGGCGCTCAATCCGTTCAGGTTGTTCAGGTTCGCAAGCAGGGTCTTGGCAATGTCCTGGATCGCGCCCATCGCGGTATCCGCGACCTTCATGCGGGTGGCGGTCGCGTCGATATTGGCCTGCCAGGCGTGCAGGGCGTTGATCTGCGGGCGCAGGTTCAACGACGATCCGGCGCCGGCGCCCAACCCCGCATAGGTGTCCGCGATCCGTCCGGTGCTGGCCTGGTCGGTCAACCGGTCCACCTGACGCTGGGTCGTGGCGCTGTCGGCGATCAGCCGCCCGAGAGAACCGAAGCTGGAGGAGGAATGGGCCGCGTCGATCATGCTCATGCTGGGAGCCTCACCGGACCGTGTTCATGATTTCGTTGAACAGCGCCTGGATCACGGTCATGACCCGGGCATTGGCGCTGTAGGCGGTCTGCAGCGAGAGCATCCGCGCCATCTCGGTATCCAGATCGACGCCGCTGCCGGCCGACAGGCGCCTGGCCAGGCTGTCCCGCAGCACCTGTTCGGTTTCCAGGCTGCTGGTTGTGGCGCCGCTTTCCTGCGCCTGCGCGGAGACCAGCGCGGTGGCCAGATCGGCCAGGGTTGCCGGGGGCGCATAGGGGGCGGAAAGATTGCCCGCCGGCCCCAGGTCGCTTGTCGCCGGATCGGGCTGGCCGACGCCGGTGCGGGATTCGGCGCCGAACGCAAAATCGAGGACCCGGCCGATCAGTGTCGTGAACCCGCTCGGACCGCCCGACGGGTTCGGCGTGAAGGCGCTCGCCGCACCGGGGTCGTCGGTCACGATGTCCGTGCCGTCGCGGATCAGCGACGGGGTGGCGACCACCGTGGGGTTCACCTGGATGGTGCTGGCGAAACCCACATAGCCCAATTGAGGGCTGGCGCCGGTATTGGCTGGAATGTCACCGTTCGGGTCGGTGAACAGCGTCAGACCCTGGGCGCTGAAGCGGCTCGCCAATGTATGTGCGAACTCGTCCAACTCGGCCTGGAACAATGGCAGGGTGCGGTCGCGCAAGGCCAGGTCCGCGCCGATCCGCCCGCCGCCCATCTGCCGTGTGACATCCTGCCCACCGATCAGGATGGCTGGCACACCGCCGCCAGGATAATAGGCGCCGGGTTGCAGGTTGGCGTCGGCCAGGCTGATCGCATCGGCCCCCCGACGGGTCGGCAATGCAAGACCGGCGGAGGTGACCACCAGCATGTCGCCGCTGGTTTGCACCAGCGCCTTGACGTCGACCAGGTCGCTGACCCGGTGCAACGCCGCGTCGCGCTGGTTCTCCAGGTCCGCCGTGCTGCGTCCGCCCGCCTTGAAGGTGACGATCTGGTTGCTGAGTTTGCCGATTGAATCCAGGTCCTGGTTCAGCCGGTCGATTGCTCCGATGATATCCTCATGCGCGGCCTGCCGCTGGCTTGCATATGCCAAACTGAGCGTGTTGATACCCTGCGTCAGTTGCTTGGCCGTCGCGACCACGCGGGTCTGCTGGGTCTGGTTCTCCGGACTGGTCAGCAGCGCCGAAAACTGGTCTTTCAAGTCGCCCAGCATACTGGGCAGGTCGTCGCCCGCCCCGGGCGTTCCAAGGGCCGCGTCGATCGAGGCGAGCGCGGTGGCGGTCGTGCCAAGGCCGGAGACCGCGGCTCCGAGACGAAACACCTCGGCCTGTAATGCGGTATCGATGGCGCGTTTGGTTGCGCCGGTCACCACGCCGAGGCCCATGGCCTCGCCGGTCAGGCTGTGCTGGGTGCCGATTTCGGCGGCATAATCCGGCGTGCTGGCATTCGCGACGTTCTGCGACACCAGGGCCATCTGGCGGTTGATATTCGCCAGGCCGCCGGTCGCCACGCGCAATGCGTTGTCGAGGCTCATGGATCAAGGTCCACGTGCCGGGTCCGCCTAGCGCTTCATGTCGATGGTCTGCTGAAGCAGATCATCGGCGGTGGTCACGACCTTGGTATTGGCGGAATAGGCGCGCTGGGCGACGATCAGTTTCGAGAACTCCGCCGCGATGTCGACGTTGGACCCCTCCACCGCACTGGTCACCAGCCCGCCCGCGCCATTGGTGCCGGCGGGGTTGGCCAGCGGCGTGCCGGAGTCGAGCGTCGCGGTGAAGGCCTGGCCGTTCTGGCGTTGCAGGGCATCGGCGTTGTTGAACGTGACCAGGGGGACCTGGGCGATGATCCGGGCCTGACCGTTGTCGTAGTTCACCACGATATTGCCGTTGGCCTGGGTCGTGACGCCCGAGAAACTGCCGGGTGGCACGCCGTTCTGGGTCAGGCCCCGCAGATTGTAAGCGGTACCGGCATATTGGGTGACGCCCCCGGTCTGTCCGTAAATCCCCACATTCAACGAGATCGTCTGGGTCTCCGACCCGAACTGGGCGACGAATGTGATCATCGCGGCTTCGTCGGCGGCGAAACCACCCGTCGTGATCGTGCCGGCGGCGTCGGTGATGGCCCCAATTGTGCCCTCCGGCACGTCGTTGCCGCTGGCCGATCCGAACGTAACTGTGGCGGAACCGAGATCGGTGGTCGCCGCATCGGCCGCGCTGATCGACACCGACCATGTACTTTCGGCGGTCTTCACCCACGACAGGGCAACGGAATGGACCGTGCCCAACGAATCATAGACATCGATGTTCGAGACGATGGGGAATTCCGCCGTCGCGGTGTCCGTCGCGGGCGTGGCGGGCAGGTTCGCCGATAGCACGACCTCGCTGCTCGGTACCGGGTTGAACACGGTGTCGGCAACCTGGATCGGCTCCAGCGTGTTCTGGTTGGCGTCGTTGGTCGCGGGATCGACGGCCCAGCCGTTCAGATAGAGACCGGCGCTGTTCACCAGGAAACCGGTCTTGTTGAGCTGGAAGTCGCCGGCGCGGGTATAGAATTGCTGGGGATTGAAGGTTGGAACGTTGTTGATCGCGCCGGTCTGCTGCGAAACGGCGAAAAAGCCCTGGCCGGCGACCGCCAGACCCAGCGGATTGTCCGACTGGGTGATCGTCCCCTGCACGGTGTTCACGTAATCCGGCCTCGCCACCACGGCTCCTGGTTCGTTGGCGCGCAGCGTGCTGGTGGTCAGCAGCGACATGAACGTCGTGTCCACCCGCTTGAACCCGGCGGTCTGGCTGTTGGCGACATTGTCGCTGATATTGCCGAAAGCCTGCGACTGCGCCCCGAGGCCGCTGATCGCGGTGTTCATGGCTCCAAACAATGACATGGTCGGTGATCCCCTTCGGCGTCGCGGCGGGCTGTCCGCCGGCTCGGTCATGTGCCCGTGGATGGGAGCGCAGGAAGCGTGCCAGAGGGGACAGGCGGCGGGGCCGGGCGGATTTCGGCGCGTTTTCAGCGGTTCACTAGGGTGTCGGCAGGGGCAGGCGGCAGAATGGGACCGGCAGGAATTGCCGGGTGGGTGGGAAGCGGGAGCGATCCCGGTCCCGGGCCCGGTCCTGGCGGTGCGGACCTGGGGACCCGCAAAGGATCGTGGACGACCAATGTGCGCCATGAATCGGCGTGCCATCCGGTACCCGTCATCATTGACTATCGAGCGGCCCGCATCGGGTAAGGGCCGCATGGGACGGGCGGTCCTGGCAGCAGTTCCAATTATGGTTCGGCACTGTCATTTAGGCAACCCGCAAAAACTACCGCTTCAAGTTTATGGCCTTGGCGAGACGGTATAGTTCCACTCCGGATGGAATGTATCCCCCGTGATATTGAGGGTGGCCATCTCCGCGTCGCTGACCTTGATGCCTTTCGGGTAGGTGCGCGTGTCTAGCTCACAACGGACCGTCAGGCCGGTCGTGGTCGTGGTGGCCGCGATCAGCTCGACCACTGTCTCGCGGCTGGTCAAAGGTCTTCCTCGCCATGTCTGGGTGATGTGACAGAACAGTCGGTGTTCGATCTTGTTCCATTTCGAGGTTCCCGGCGGATAGTGGCATACCGTCAGCGTCAGGCCGGTCTCGTCTGCCAGTTTCTGCAGTTCGACCTTGAACAATCGCACGCGTGAGCCGTTGGAACCGCCGCCATCCGCCGTGATCATCACCTGCTTCATGTCAGGATAGCGCTCGCGGCCCATGGTATCCAGCCAGCACCGGATCGAATTGACGGCAAATTGTGCGGTGTCGTTGTCGATCCCAACACTGACGCAGCCAGCATTGGCCGCAATGTCGTAAACCCCGTATGGGACGGCTTTGCCGAGATCTTTGTCGACGAAGTCATGGACTTTGACCTTGTCCGGACAACCCTCCGGCCGATAATCGCTGCCGCCGTTCTTGTAGGACCCGATCAGTTCCTTCTTTTTCGTGTCGATCGAGATCACCGGTTGTCCGGCTGCCTGCGTCGTGAGCACCGCGGCGTTGATGTGCTCGAACTGCGCGTTGCGGTCGGGGTTGTGGCTGCCTTCCAGCGTCTTGCGGTTCGTCTGCCGGCTGTATTTCAGGATGCCCAGCAGTTTTGGGATGCTGTTCGCCGAGATCTTGTGCCCCATCTCGCGCAACGCCGCCGCCAGTTTCTCGCGGCTTTTCGATACCCACATCAGCGGACGCATCGGATCGCCCATCGTCGCCGGTTCCAGCACCCGGCGCAGGTCTTCCAGAAGCGTTGGGTCTGTCTCGGTCAGGGTTGGTCGTCCGCCGCCACCGCGTCGAACCGCACCTGGAAACGAACCTGTGGCCGCCAGATCCTGCAATCCCCGGCCTATCGTGCTGCGTGCAACCCCCGTCGCGCGGGATACCGCTGTGATCCCGCCGTAGCCGGCTGTCTTGGCCTCCGCCGCCGCAAGCAAGCGCCGAGACCGCTCGCTCAGGTCTTGGCTGACGGACGTGAACCGTTCACGAATCGCTGATGTGTCAATCATCCCGAGAGTCTAGAAAATACGCGGCCGCGCCGGAATCGCCCCCGTCAGACTTCATCCTCCTGACACACCACCCGATTCGGTAGTTTTTGCGGGTCGCCTTAGTGCTTTCCGAGCTCGGTCCGGTAACCCACGCAACGGCCAGAAGCGAACCTATTGCAATGGTCCGTGCTGATGGAGATGCCCGGGTCACGCCCGGGCAGGACGATGAGGGCGCGGTGTTCAGCCATAATGAGTTCAGCAGCGGCCGGACGGTCGATTCGCCTAACATAAAGTATTTAGCTATTATATGCCAAAATTAAGAAATATATTTCTTATTTTTTGATCCCATCGCGCGACCTGATAGAATATTTTTTCCGCCGTCGGAACCGATAGCGTTCATCGGCGCTCGGCCGCAAACTCGCTTCTTCGTGCTCTTCGTGTCTTCGTGGTGGAAAATCGCGGACGCATCGAAGGACACCTTGCCTGTCCCGAAGGGTCCCATCGGATCGGACCACCATGAACCGCGATTCCGCGATTCTCCACCACGAAGACTCGAAGAGCACGAAGAAGGGGCTTGCGGACTAGCGTCCCCGGTGGATTTGGTCTCCAAGCTGACGAAAATCGTCCCCCCAACAGACAGGGCGATAAGAGCCTTCATTATTCTATTTGGCTCAAACACTGGCTTTTGGCCGACCTATGTGGATGAAAAAATTCTAAATTCGTCGCCATCCGAAGAGTTCTTCTCGTTTTTCTTCCTGGTTCGCCACCGGCGTTCTGCTGACCCACCCGGGATGGAAGGCGTCCCGTACGGCGCAAGGCGTCACATGCGCCGCAACACATTCTTCCCTGAATGGATCCCGTCCTGGCCCGCGACTTGCACTGCGGCTTCGACAGGAGATCGCCGATGCAAAACCTTCCGCTCGCCACGCCAGGTCCGACCCTTGCGACTGCCCTGTTTCCGGCAGCATCGCAGCCACCCCAGAGCCCGGCTTCGATGAACTTCGCAGGCCAATTGGCCCTGGCGCAGCTCGGCGTTGTCGCCTCAATGGAGGTGGAGTCCCGCCTGGCGTCCGATGAGGCGGCCCCTGCCATGGCGTTGCCAGCTCCGTCGCCGTCGATTTCCGCGCCTCGGGGCATGCCCGGGGCGATGTCGCAGGCCGCGACATGGTTCGACCCAGGAAGCGGGCCCGCGTCGATGCTCGCGGCTCCGACGCCGCCGGTTTCGATGTCGGGTTCGTCTCTGTCCCGCGATTCCGCGCCGGTGTCGATCGCCGAACCCTTCGCGGTCGGTGCGGCCGGGGTCTCCGCGACGGAGCCTCCCAGGGTCGGTTCGGTGATTGCTTCGTCCGCTCCCACGCGAGCGCCGATCACGGCGACGGTGGATCCGGGTTCGGCTACGGGGGTCTCGGCAGTGCCCTCAGCCGCGCCAAAGCCGCCTCAATTGCCCGGGGGACAATTGCCCGGGGGACGCTTGCCCGGAGAACAAATACCAGGGGGACAATCGCCAGGGGGACAATCGTCAGGGGAGCCATCGCCGGACATGCCGTCCGTCGTCCGACGGGCGATCGTGCCGGATGGATTTTCGCAATCGGCCTCGGAGCCAAACATGGCGCTGCCGCCTTCGCTCCCGGACGATCCGTCGCGAGCCAACGGCAAGGATCTGGTGGCCGACGATAACGGCCGGGACAATCCGTTGACGGACGCGACGCTGCCAGTCTTGCAACGCGGCTCCGAAAACCTGGACTGGCCGTCCGCGATTCCAGCCAATCCCACGCTGACGACGCCATTGTCCGATGTCCCAACGGCGCCCGCACCGGTTCGGCGGTCGTCCGGCCGCCTCGGCATGGGGGACCCGGACCGAGACGCCGCGCCGTCGCCTGTCGCCGATCCGTCGGTCGTTCCGGTCCATGCCCCCGCGATGATCCAGACCTTCGTGCCGCCCGTCCCGTCGCTGCCGGCGCAGGACGGGGGCGGTCGCCACGCGGAACCCCCGCTTGCCAATCTCTCGCTTGTCGGCACCGGTCCAGGCGGCGCCGAATTTGGTGGAACCGAGCCGCAAGCCCCAGCCGCGATGATAAACGCCCCGCGAGCCGGACCGCTCGATGTGTCGGCGGAGACGAGGCGGCGGGTCGATATGGACCTGGCAGCCCAGTCGGACCTGCCGACCTCGGCGGTCGAGGCGATTGCCCCGTCCCATGCCGAACCCCAATCCCAGGCGCTGTCGCCGCAGGGATCGTCGCACCGGCTGGACGCCCCAGTCCCGCTGTCGCCTGATCCGCGTGCGCAAGCGTCTGTCACGGACCAGATCGCCCCGGTGATGATTTCCCTGGGTCAGGCACCTGACGGCGCGCATCGGATGACCTTGCGGCTGAACCCCGGCGAACTCGGGCTTGTCGAAATTCGCATCGACCGACCGGCGGACGCACCGCCACGGGTGCAGATCATGGTCGAGCGGCCGGAAACGCTGATCCTGCTGTTGCGCGATCAGGCTCAGCTGGAGCGCGCCCTGGATCAGGCCGGTCTGCCGCCGGATGGCCGCGGCCTGTCGATCCAGGTCAGTCCGATACCGCTTGCGCCCCCCGTCGATCCTTCGGCCCAAATGGGTCAAACCGCATCGGGTCAGGCCGGCGCGGGCGCCGACCTGGCCGATGGGTCCGCCGGATCGCAAGGCGGCGCACCCCGCCAGGACCGATCCGGGGCCGGAAGCCCCATGGCGGACGCCGCCCGGACCGAGTCCGGCACGATCCCCGCACGGGCGCGCTGGCTGGCGGCCGGCCTCGACATCACGGCCTGAGAGAGACCACCACCATGAACATCGCATCCGTATCGGCGCAGCAGAGCGCCGCCGCCGCTTCCCAGACCGCCGCGGACGGCAAGACAGCGCTGGGGTCGTTGTCGGGCAATTTCAACAACTTCCTGAAAATGTTGATGACCCAGTTGCAGAACCAGGATCCCACCAGCCCGATGGATACCAACCAGTTCACCCAGGAACTGGTGCAGTTTTCCGGCGTGGAACAGCAGATCGCGACCAATGCCAGCTTGACCAAGCTGATCGAGCTGACCCAGGCTGGCGAGGTGATGCAGGCCTCGTCGATGATCGGCAAGCAGGTCACCGTCACCTCGGACCACGTGCCATTGCAGGGCGGGCGCGGCATGGTGCAGTTCACCACGCCGGCGGCCCAACCGGTTCAGATCGGGATTTTCACCGAGTCCGGGCGGAAGCTGACGGATGTCTCGGTGTCCGCGCAGAAGGGCGTCAACAACTGGGTTTGGGACGGCAAGGATGCGACTGGCAAGCAGTTGCCTGACGGCGCCTATAAGCTTGCGGTGATTGGCACCGACGCCAGCGGCAAGGCGACGGCCGTGCCGTTCAACGTGGTCGGCACGGCAACCGGTGTCGAAAGCGAGAACAATGCGGTGCGGCTCAAGCTGGGCGGATTGTCTGCGAACTTCAATTCGGTTCGCTCGGTCGGGGGGTGATGGTGGCGAAACCACCGGTGGGCGATTCCTGAGGCATGGTGCACGGGAATGCGGTGTCCCCGGGGTGGCCCTTTGGCGTTCTCCCCATGTGGCCCGTGGATTTCAGCCCGGGTCCATGCGAGATTGACCCGCATGGTGAACCAACGGATCACGCGGCCGAGCCGGCGCGGTTTATTGCGACTTGGTGTTGGAGGGCTGGCGGCGCCGCTGGTCGCCCGGTTTGCTCATGCGGCGGAGATCAATTGGCGGATCGGGCATACCGCGCCCGTGGGATTCCCGCTTCACATCCGTCTGACGGAAGCCGCCGAAGCGATCGGCCGCCTGACCGACGGTCGCATGGAAATCCGCGTCGTCCCGGACAGCGAGCTTGGCAGTCAGGTCGGTTTGCTGGCCCAGGTGCGGGCCGGGACGCTGGACGCCAGTCCGATCACCGGGCAGGCCCTTGCGTCGGCGCAGGCCACTGCGGCCTTGCCGATGGCCGGATTTGCCTGGAAGGACCACGAAGCGCTTTGGCGTGCGATGGATGGGGAACTCGGCAAGCTGATCCGCGATCAGTTGACCCTGTCGACCCGGATCGTACCGATGAGCCGAGCGTGGGATTTTGGCTTCCGGGTCATGACGACCGCGAATGCGCCGATCAGGACCGCGCAGGATCTGGTCGGCCTGACCGTGCGCACCCCCGTGGAAGCCGATCTGGTCACACTTTTCCAGGCCCTGAAGGCTCGGCCGTTGGCCATGACGCTCGCCGATCTCTATCCGGCCTTGCAGCGCAAGCAGGTGGAGGCGCAGGAGGGCATCCTTCCGCTGGTTGTCGCGGCGCGGATCTATACCCATCAGACCTATGGCTCGTTGACCAATCATGTCTGGGACGGTCACTGGATCTGTTGCGCCGCCGCCCCTTGGAACAAGCTGCCCGACAAGCTGAAGGACATTGTCGCCAAGGAACTGGACAGTGCCGCCCTAAAGCAGCGGGAGGATACGGCGCGAACCGTGCAGGAGGCGCGCGACTTCCTGACAAGTTCCGGCATGGTATTCAATACGATCGATGACAAGACATTCCGCGAGACCCTGCGCCAGGCCGGCTACTATAAAGACTGGCGTACCCGATTCGGCGATCGGGCATGGGATGTGCTGGAGCGCCATACCGGCCGGCTGATCTGATCTGCTGTTTATGTCGAAGTTGCTGCCGTTTCGGTCAGGGTGAAGCCGCTTTTGAGCGTTGGTTTGGAGCGTGATTTATACCAGCGGCCGCAACGATCGCACCCATAGGCGTCCTCTTCCCGTCATTGTCGCACGCGATCCGGCAACCCGCCCCCTTCCGTTGAAGCGCGGATTGCCGCGTCAAGTCCGGCAATGACGAGGGGGCCGATGGGGTGAGCACCGTCCATCATTTCGGCCTGTTGGGCTATGGCGACGCCCAAGTGTTCCGCTCCGGTCGGGCGTCACCAAATCGTGTCCGCGTTCCGCGTCCGGGATTAGATCGGCTGGCCCATTTCTGGGCATCGCCTTGGAGACATTTCGCGTTGTACGGCTCCAGGATATCCTTCGACGCATGAAGGTGTGATCCGGCCTATGGACTCCGTGGATCACCGTGGTCCTCCCGTGAACTCGGTGGTTAATCTTGCGGACTTCGAAACTGGCACAGAATTTGATCCCGGGAGGCTGCCTGTTCGGCGAGCGGGCCGTCTTGCGGCAATCGGTTGGCTTATGGTTCCGCAAGATCAACCACGGAGACCACGAAGGACCACGGTGATCCACGGAGGTTCTTTTCGCTGCAACCGGGTGCGTTATTGGAGCCGGTGGAGCGTTACACCAACTGTCCGAAAGATTGACCGATAGCGACTGGGGCCGTTGTCATTGGGAGCGTAGCGAAGCAATCCAGGGCAACCAACAGGATCGATGGTTCCGAGCCCCTGGATTGCGTCGCTGCGCTCGCGATGACAGCGGCCACCCATAGGTCAGTGGTTGAGGCGGTCGGTAGCCCTCGTGCACCGTCTTACAGATTCGCGTCACCAATCCAATCGAAGCCCCTGGATAAGCGCGTCCGTCAGGACAGAACGAAGACAGCGAACACAGCTTGGCGACGCCCAACAGGCGTGGACATGCCTGGGCGTCGCCGAAGCATCATTCGGCGGACCGCCGCACGTGCGAAGCTGCGGCAATGATGCGCCATCAAGTATTTCCAAGCGGACGCTCATGGTCCTTGTCAAGAAATTCCGCCTAGCGGCGTCCAAACAGCTTCTCGATTTCCAGCTTCGACAGTTTCAGGAAAGTCGGTCGTCCGTGGCTGCAGGTCGCGGCACGTGGGGTCGCTTCCATCTGGCGCAGCAGCGCATCCATCTCGGCCTGGGCGAGGCGCCGCCCGGCCCGGATGCTGCCATGGCAGGCCATGCGCGCGATCACCGCGTCCA
>CAMBXJ010000031.1 GCA_945871455.1 Asaia bogorensis | reverse complement strand
TTCGTCGGCCGCCGGCGCCGCAAGTCCCTCGTTTTCCTCGTAGTTGGAAGTCACCTGTTCCTCATGGATGTCGGATTCGGTGCCGGTCAGGCGGTCCATGTCCCAGCGGGTAATCCACGCCTTGATATACTGACGCATGGTACGGGTGGCGGTGCGCGGCGATGGCGGCAGAGGTGGCGCGGCCCAGTCATAGGCGGCTTCATAGATGCCGCGCAGGCGTTCGCGGGACCGGTCGAGTTCCTCGGATCCGGGCGGGCGCAGCCGATGCATGCGGACGGTGGTTTCGATATGCTCGATCGCCTCAACGGCGGTTTCAGCGTCGTTCTCGCGGCCTTTCAGGCGCAGGCGCTCGGGCAGTTTGGCCAGGTCGTCCCGCTGCTCGACCACCGCGCTGATGAAATCGTCGGTGATGGCATAGACCGTGACGATGCCCGGAAACCGAAGTGTCCGATCAAGGCCGAGCCAGGTGCTGAGCCAGCTATAGGCGATGGCGCGTTGGAGGGGGGTGTAGCGGCCGATCAACTCGACTTCATCCAGCAGCAGGCACCATCCGGCGAAACCGGCGGCCTGGAACAGGTGGGAGGCGAAGCGGATGCGCTGCTGGGTCAGGTTGGCCGAGGCGGGCATGCGCAGATCGAACATGCGGGCGGCACCGGCGGCCGACAGGGCCTGGCGGAACACGGTGGCGTTGACCCGCCCCCCGGCGATGAACCGCTCGAACCGGCGCATCGTCTCCTGCGAGGTCGACGACTTCCGCAGCAGGAACAGGATCGCCCCGAAAACCGGCGACAGGCCGAATTCGGGATTGCGGACCAGGTCTTCCAGCCCGTCCAACCGGTCGGGCGAATCGCGCAGGATCGACAGCGCCGCGCCGATCGGGTCGTCGTTGCGCTCTGGCAGGGTCGCCTCACGCAAGGCCGCTTCCAGCACGCGGGCGGGATCGGAAAGCGGCGTTTCCTTGCTGATGACGACGCGGCTGACGGCGAAATTCTGGGTGCGCGCGACCTCTCCCAGATAGCCGAGGAAATGCGACTTGCCGGTGCCGAAGCCGCCAGCGATGCCAAGTCCGGGGCGCGAGCCGGTCCATACCGATTGCAGCAATTCGTCGAAGGACTGTTCGATGCCCCCTTCTTCGGTACCGAGCATACGGATGGCCGAACGGTTGGGGACGCCGGCACGAAGGGCCTCGATGGCGATGCGGGCCGCGAGGTTCATGCGCCGACCGTGACCAGCGGCGCCAAGGGGTTTTGCCGGTCGCCGGGGCGAACATCGGGCCAGATGCGCATTTCCAACGCCTTATAGGTATCCAAGGTGCGGCGCCGGTCGCCGGCCACCAAGGCCTGGTCGGCAAGTGCCAGGACGAACAGTCCGGGCAGACCCTCGATATCGTCGATGAGCTCGCGCAGGACTTCGTAGAGATCCATCACCGCGGCGGTGGAATAGCGCACGGTCTGGTCCGCGGCCGAACCCGCCCGCCCGCCCGGCCGCATCGCCGGTCGCAGATCAAGCGCCAGGACCAGGCCGCCGACCCCGCATTTGCGCAGCCAATGGCAGACGGAGATCAGCATGGACCGGGCGTTGGTGCGGGTGATCCGCGACACGATGTCGAATTGGCGCAGTTGGCCCAGCAGGACTTTCTCCCCGCACAGCCATTGGAAAATCGATGCGACGTTGCTGTCCCCGTCGGGTTCGAGGCGCGCCAGGCAGAGATGCAGCATGGCGGACCGGAAATCCCGCGCCAGATGCGGATCGTCCCACAGGTCACGGCTGAGCCACTGGTCGCGGCCACGTGTCAACAGGTTGGGCGCCACGCCGAATTCCTGCGCCAGTTCCGCCATGGTCAGTTTCTGGCCCGGTTCCGGCCACGGGTAGTCGTTGCGTGCGAACAATTCCTCGACATAGCGGCGGACGAGGTCGTCCCAGGGCAGCACGCGGGCCAACGCGAAGAATATCTCCTGCAGCATATGCAGGCGGGTGTCGCCGGCGTTGATCCGGGCCGCGATCATGCCGTGGCGGCCGGCGACCCCGGCAATGGCGTGTAAAAGGGTTTCGGCGGTGTCCTCTCCGGCGATCACGAACTTCACCGCGGCGCCACCGGCGGGCAGGAACGCGTGGAGATACTCGCGTTCCATCACCCCGATCCATTGTTCCAATGGCAGCGCCGGACTGTCTATCGTTTCCATTGGCGCGCCTCCATCGGATCAGGCCGAGAGGAAACGGATGGCATAGTAGTCGTGCTGCGTTCCGGTTTCGTCGAAGGCGGTCAGGCGTTTGGCGCCCTTGGTGCCGGTGGACCCGCCGAATTCGAACCGATGCCCGCGCGCGGTGCGGGCGTCCGGCTGGCGGTCGAGCCGCAGCAGGTCCAGCAGGAACTCCTCCTGCGGATAATCGGCCGCGGCGGCGGGCAGGATCGTCAGCACCTCATGCAGGTCGCCCAGCGCCAGCAACGGCCCCTCCCCGCCGCGCTGTTGCTGCCAGTCGGGCGCCAGGGCGGTGTAGGCCTTGATCAGCCGATCGAGGAACGAACGCGCATTGAAACGGTTAGGCCGGCCTTGCAGCGCTTTCAGTTGGGCGGCGAGAAAACTGGGGCGGATGCGCTTTTCCAGCTTGCGGCCGATGCGCACGGCTTGCGAACGGGTTTCCAGGCGAAGGATCAGCGGAAACGCGGTGATCCGCCCGTCGCGCTGCACCAGGGTCACGTTGGCGGCGGCGGCGGCACTGGCCAGTTCGGCCAGGAACTGCCCGTCCTCGAAGGCCGTCGCGATCGAAATGTCCGGCGGCGTCGCGGTCCGATCGACGATATCGGCGAGCCGCACCGCGTCCTGGCGCATGGCATCGGACGCGGCCGGGAAGGTCGACACGGCGCCTTCCTGCGCCGCCTTGCGCAACCGGCGGGCCGATTTCAGCGCGGCGGTCGCCTGGCGTTCGAGTTCGGCAAGCCTGGCTTCCCAGGCTTCCAACGAGGCTTCGACGGTGGTGGGGGCGGAGTCGGAGTTTGACATTGAACGACTATAAGAACTGTGCCCAACCGGGGGAAGCGCCGAACGGGAAACCGGGATCCACTACCAACACTAGAAAACCCGCCCCGAAGCAATCCGCGCCCCGTCGCTCAACGCGGCCAGCTTGGCCCACACCACATCGGATGCCACCCGGCGCATCCCAGCCGAGGTATCGAACCCGCAATCCGTGCCCGCCTGCACCCGGCTGGCATCGCCGACCGCTTCCACCACCCGCTCGATCCGTTCGGCGACCGTTTCCGGGTGTTCCACGAAATTCGTCACGGAATCGATCACACCGGCTACGATGATCTGATCCTTGTCGAGCGGAAACTCCTTCAGCACGCGATATTCGTGCGCGTGGCGCGGATTGGCGAAGGGCAGCACAAAACCGCCGACCTTCAGTCCTTGCAGGATCGGGAAAATCTCCTGCAATTCCACGTCGCAGTCATGCGGCCCCTCGTAATTGCCCCAGCAGACATGCAGCCGCACCTTGTCGCGCGGGATGTTCGACAGCGCCGTATTGATGGTTGTCACCACACGCTGCACGAAACCCTGGAAATCCGCCAACGGCCGGTCCTGGTAGGAAAAATGCCGCTCCATCGCCAGGTCCGGGCAATCGAGCTGCAACAGGAAGCCATTCCCGACAATGGTCTCATACTCGACCCGCAACGCCTCTCCCAATGCTTCCAGATACGCCGTTTCGGACGGGTAGTAATCATTGCGCAACGCGGCGGCGACGATACCGGGCGAAGGCGCGGTCATGAACGGCTCCACAAAGGGCTGGCCCATCGCATCCAGGGTCGCGCGGAAATCGGCGCATTCCTGGTCGATGGCCGAACGATCGAGGTAGCGGACCTCGCCGATCGCGGTGGGCAGATGCTCCCGCGCGCTGACCATCACCGTATTGGCCTGTTCGCGGGCAAGGGCCGCCTTCAACTCCGGATAGCGCTCCACATCCTGGCGCGGCAACCGGGTCCAGGAGCCGCCGAAGCCGCTCATGCGCCCGCGGACATACAGGAAGAACGCCTCGCGCTGCTGCTCCCCGTTGTTGCCGATATCGATCCCGGCATCACGCTGCCGAACGATGACATCGCGCATCGCCGCGTGCGCCGCGGCGGCGAGTTCGGCATCCACCGCCTCCCCCCGCGCCTTGCGAACATAGAGTTCGACCAGGGACGCCGGCCGCGGCAGGCTGCCGGTATGGGTCGTGAGAATGCGAGCTGTGCTGCGTTGCATGGTTGTTATCCCCTCCTCAGTCACGCCGGTCGGACGCGGCAGCCGGTGACCGGCCCCAGGCGCAGGATTGCAGGCGCCCTCGGTCCATCATGACACGGCGATCCGCAACCGGTTCGCTGTCCGGTTGCGTCCGATCAGCGGCAGCAGATCCGTCAAATCGGGTCCGTGGTCTTCGCCGGTCAGCGCCAGCCGCAATGGCTCGGCGACCGCGTTCAAATCGCGCCCCGTCGCCTGGGCCAGCGCATCGATCCAGGTCTGCCAGACCGCGCCATTCCACGGTTCCGGCGGCAGCAACGTCTCGGCCGTGGTCAGGAAATCGCGCTCTTTCTCCATCACCGGCGGCACGATCGTGCCGGTCACGACGTCCCACCACCCGCGCGCCTCGGTCAGCAGGTCCAAACTCCCCCTGATCGAGAGCCAGAACGCTTCCGTCGCCCCGTTCGGCAGGCGATCGACCACCGAGGCGAACGCCATGCGGCGCAAGGCCTGGCGGTTCATCGCCATCAGCGCGATCGGATCGAAGCCGCCGCTCGCCTTGCCCAATCGAGCCAAAGAGAACACCGGGGCCAGTTCCAAGGCCGGTTCGGCGTCGCGGTCCCCAGCGCCACCGCCCGCCGCCAGGTAGGTCACCAGGGCCGTCGCCTCGATCCCGTCCCCGCGCAGGCTCCGCAACGACAGGCTGCCGACCCGCCTGCCCGCTTTCCCGCGCGTCCCGGCTGAACCGCCATCCCGCGACGCGTCGGTCATCTGCGGCAGATGCGCGAAGGTCAGGCGGCTGGCATTGGCGCCGAGGACCTCGAACAGCTCGATCTGGATGCCGGTATTGGCGGCGTTGTCGTCGGCACGAATGATATGGGTGATGCCGGTGTCGATATCGTCCACCACGCTCGCCAGCAGCGGCGCCGGTCTTCCGTCGGCAAGGACCAGAACCGGATCGGACACCGATGGCAGTTTCGCCTGCCGCTTCCCCATGATCAGATCCGGCCATTCCAGGATCCGCGCGGACAGGCGAAACCGCCAATACGGGACCTTGCCCCCGGCTTCCGCCGCCGCTCGCTGTTCAGGGGTCAGTTGCAGCATCGCCCGGTCGTAGATGGTGGGCTGACCACGCTTGCGGCGATAGTCCTGTTTCGCCCGCAACTCTTCCTCGGACTCGAAACACGGATACAGCCGACCGGACTGCTTCAACCGCTCGATCGCCTTGGCATAGAGCGGCATGCGTTGGGATTGGCGGATGGATTCGTCCCAGGCGATGCCCAACCACCGCAGGTCCTGCATCATGGACTCGGCATAGATCGGCTTCGTCCGCTCCGCGTCCAGATCGTCAAGGCGCAACAGCATCTGCCCGCCATGCCGGCGCGCGTGCAGGAAATTGGCCAGGGCCACGCGGGCGCTGCTGACAAACAGATGGCCGGACGGGGTCGGGGCGAACCGGACCCTGATCATTCCTCGGACTCGTCGTCCATCTCGTCCCGGCGCGGATCCAGGGCACGCCAGTTCCGCTCATCCCTGCCGGCCCGACGGTCCACGAAATCGCCGAGTTCGGTGGCGCTTTTCCAGCCGCTTTCGCCGGCATCGACGACTTCCGCATCCTCCCCAAAGGCGAACCAGGCCTCCAGCACTTCCTTCGTGGTCATCCCGGGACCGCGGCACAGTTCCACGGAATCGCGCACATAGCAGCGGGCAAATGCATTGGCCTGCATCAGGGTGGGGAAGCCGCCGATCTCCTCCACGATATTGTCCTGGGCGCCGCCCGACAGATCGAGGATGCGAACCCGCCAGCCACCATCGGGGGCAAACAGATCGCTCATGGGTCGGACCGTCGCGGGAGGAAATGTGCCATCATCCCTGACAGGGTAGAGCGAATTCGGTCCGAGACCAACCGCCTTGCGCCCCGCCTTCTGACACCATCGCGATACGGTGATCGACAGGCCCCTCCTATCCGCCCTAGCCTATCCGGCATGACCGCGGACACAAGCCACCGTTGATCACGCTCCGGATTCGCCACGCAACCACCTATCGTTACCGGCAACCGGTGAGCCTCGGGGCGCATCGCCTGATGCTGCGTCCGCGCGAAAGCCATGACCTTCGGCTGCTCTCCATTGACGTGACGGTGACCCCGCCTTCGACGTTGACCTGGGCGCAGGACGTTTTCGGCAACACCGTCGCCACCGCGACATTCCAGACCATGACGGACACGCTGGTGATCGAGAGCCTGGCCGAAATCGAACTCGACGCCGTTGCCTGGCCGGTATTCGCCATCGCCGCCGCCGCCATCGTCTATCCCTTCCGTTACACCGAGGCCGACTGGATCGACCTTGGCGCATTGACGGTCCAGCAATACCCGGACCCGGCCGGACAGTTGGGGAACTGGGCACGGGGCTTTGTGCGGGCCAATCCGACCGACACGCTGGCCCTGCTGAAGGACCTGTGCGCCGGTGTCGCGGCGTGGATATCGTATCAAAGCCGGGAGACCGAAGGCACCCAATCGCCCATCGAAACCTTGGACCGGCGGGTGGGATCGTGTCGCGATTTCGCGGTCCTGTTCGCCGAAGCGGCCCGCGCCCTGGGCTTCGGGGCGCGGATCGTGTCCGGCTATCTTTACCATCCGGATCGGGACAACGTGGCGTTCGGCGATGCCGGATCGACCCATGCCTGGGCCGAGGTCTACGTGCCCGGCGCCGGCTGGATCACCTTCGATCCGACGAACCGCGGCGTCGGCGGGTCCAACCTGATCCCGGTGGCCGTCGCGCGCGGTATCGGGCAGGTCATGCCGGTTGCCGGCAGCTTCGTGGGGGCGAGCGACGCCTTTCACGGGATGACGGTCGAGGTTCACGTTACAGAGTAGTCCAGCGCAAGCCGGTGCAATGGTGAACCGGGGTGCGGCCGAGTCCATCGCAGCCGCCCATCAGCCGGCGTTGGGACGCAGGGGGGAAATCCGGCTTGTCGCCAAACGCATCAGCCTGGTGCATCCCATTGCTGGCTATCGTCTTTTCAGAGTGAGAATATAGGCCGTCACGTCGCCGATCTCTTCCTGGGTCAGATTGAAATCCGGCATCCGGATATGGGGGGTTTGCAGGAAGACGCGCAGCGACAGCGCCGTCGTCGATGTCATGCGTGCGATCCCGGCGAAGGTCGGCACCCCGTTGGCCAGGGCAGTCGGTTGACCCGCATCGACCAAGTGGCAGGATGAACACCATCGCTGAGCCAGGGCCTGTCCCGCCGCCGCATCGCCGAACGTCTGTGCCCCGGTGTGGGAGGATGCCAACAGGCCCACGCCCAGGACGGCCGCGGCGATGGCGGGACGGAGAATGGCACGGGCGTCCCGCGCCTGCCGGCGGTCGGGGACCCGACCTGTCGGATCGCGGCCATCGTGGGTTGAGTCGACAAATTCCGCTTTGCCCATCGTCATCACTCCATCGTGGTCGCGCGCAACGGTACCGCAGCGAAGCCCGGACAATGCGCCACCCATCCGGGGAGACGCAATCGACGCCAGGCGGCGCGGGGCAGCGATACACAAGATGTCAATTCCAGTCTTGACCTTGCGGGAGGCCCTGTCCCACCGTATCCGACCGTGATTGTGGGCCATCTCGGATCGCATGCTGGCGTGGCTGCTCGGCGACGTGCCCTGGTGTGCCGCCAATTCTGCTCTCCATTCGCTATACGACCCTGGGCGCGCCAAACCACACCGGGGACACCCGCAAGTGTGGCGTTTGTCGTTCACGCCTTGAACGCCACACTGGGCAACCCGACGTTGACCGGGATCAATGTTCGGCATGGGATTGCCTGATTACAATATAATGACATGTATTTTTCATGTCATGCGCGCTCGAACACATCGAACTTCAAGGCCATCATAATGAATCGTCTCAACGCCCATGAAATGCTGGATCGCATCGAGCATCTGCGCAAATCCGTCGAGCAGGAGGCCAGCGACACGCTGAAACGCTGGACTCGCGAACCAGGCGGCGTGGGGGATCTGCCGGGGGCGCGCAACCTCGCCGCCTATCTGGCATTGCGCCACCACGATATCAGCGATCTGCAACCAGCACTGGCCGATTATGGGCTTTCCACGCTCGGGCGCAGCGAAGCCCATGTCCTCGGTTCGTTGCAGGCGCTCGGGGCGACGTTGGCGCGGATCGCCGGGGTTTCCGGGCATCGCTATCCTGCCCCCGGTGACCGGGCCGGCGCGGAACAGGCCGTGCGGGATGCCCAATCCCGTTTCTTCGGTCCACAAGTGATCGCCGCCCGGACCCGCATCATGGTGACGTTGCCGTCCGAAGCGGCAACCGACCAAACGTTGATGCGGTCCCTGATCGAGGCGGGGATGACCTGCGCGCGCATCAACTGCGCCCATGACGACGCCAAGATGTGGCAAGCCATGGCCGACATGGTTCGCGCCGAGGCGACCGCCGCCGGCGTGGAATGCCGGGTTCTGATGGACATCGCCGGCCCGAAATGCCGGATCGAGACCGTGCACGCCGTCGACAAGATCCGCCTGTTCCGGGGCGACCGTATCGCCTTGGTGCGCGACATGGCCGCCGCGAAAGCGTCCGACGCGGTCATCGCGACCATCACCTTTCCCGACATCCTGGCCAGCCTGCAAACCGGCCACACTGTATGGATCAACGACGGCAAGATCGGCTCTCGCGTGATATCGACCGGCGGCGGACGCGTGGAACTGGACGTGTTCAGCGCCCGAACCAAGGGAGAGCGCCTGCGTCCGGAAAAAGGCGTGAACTTCCCGGACACGGAACTGCATCTGGCACCGCTGACACCCAAGGACCACGCAGACCTCGACATCATCGCTTCCATCGCCGACGTCGTCGGATTTTCGTTTGTGCAACGACCCGAAGACCTGCGCCTTCTTCGCGATGAACTGGCGAAACGGAACACGCGGGAAAAGCCGCTGCCGATCGTTATGAAGATCGAGACCCCGCTCGCGGTGCGGAACCTACCCAGGCTGATCATCCAGGGGATCGCCACCGGGCCGGTCGCGGTCATGATCGCCCGCGGGGACCTGGCGGTGGAGATCGGCTTCGCCCGGCTGTCCGAAATCCAGGAAGAAATCATGTGGCTGTGCGAGGCCGCGCATGTGCCTGTGATTTGGGCCACGCAAGTATTGGACAGTCTTGTCAGCGACGGCATGCCAAGCCGAGCGGAGGCGACGGATGCGGCGATGGCGCAGAGGGCGGAGTGCGTGATGCTGAACAAAGGCCCATTCCTGCCCGAGGGGATCCGTTTCCTCGCCGACATCCTCCTCCGCATGGATCGACACCACGCCAAGAACACCGCTCGGCTTGGCCCCCTGCATTCCTGGCCGCTGTCAGAGCTTGCCCTGGCGCCCCCCTGAACCGGGTAGCACGGGTGGGCTGCCCGGCGGTCGTTATGCCGTTTCGCGATCGGCCGGGGATCACGCCTCCGGATCGACGCCCAGCGCAATGAGTTCGGACAGCACCTGTTGCTTGTGCGCCTGGAGTTCCTCGACCGCCAGCAGCTTGAGGCTGTCCAGGAACCCGGTCGAGGTATTGATCCCGCGCGAATGCGTCGTGCTGGCGCCTTCCATCGACATGCGCAGGCTGGCATCCCCGGGTGCCTCTATAAACAACTGAAATGCCATCGGTTCGGCCCGTTGCGCCATGTCGATCAAGGATTTGATGTCGGCGAGTTCCGACACAAGGTGATTTACCCGTTCGAGGTCCTGCAGTTTCATCTCTTCGTCCGCTTGCCATGGTCCGGTTGCAGTCAAAACCCAGACTAGTCATCGATCACGGCACCGTGCATGACATGGATCAACCCGGATCAGCTCCCGGCTTTCTTGCGCGCGCCGTTCTTGCGCAGCAGGAATTCCCGTCCGACCTTCACCATCGGCGTGCCGTCATATTCGACGATATCGGCGGTGGCGTAGGTTTCGTGCCAGGAATCGGGGATGAAACTGCCGGTGCCGACCACGTCGATCGGCGCTTTTGCATCCGCCATCACCCGGCACTTGTCCACACCGAACCCGGACGAGGCCACGATCCGCGCATTCGGGAACCCCGCCTTGTCCAACGCTTCCCGGGTGAACCAGATGGCGGCGGCGGACACACCGGTGCCGACCAGGTAGCGCAATTCCGTTTCGCTGCGATAGCGCCGGATCGCCCCGGGGGCGCGCCGATCCAGCACCGCATAGCTTTCCGCGGGATCGAGCCCTTCCAGGAACCGCCCGCCATGGGTGTCCAACCGGAACGACAGCATCCCCGCCGCCGCCAGATCGGGGAAACGCCGGCACACCGCGATCGCGTCGGTGATCTCCTGGCCGAAATAATCCACCAGGACGGTGATCGGCTCCTCGGGGAAGGTTTCGCGGAACATTTCCGCCGCGCGCACCGTCGATCCGGCATAGCCGATCAGCGAATGCGGCATCGTCCCCATGCCGCGTCCGGTGCCGAACCAGTGCGCGGTGCCGTCATTGGCGTTGCCGACGAAGCCTTTCGCGCCCTCATGCTGCGCCGCCGAACTGCCGACAGATGCCGCATAGGCCATCATGTCCTGCATTTCCGCCCCGGCGCAGTGGCGCGCGTCCATCGCCAGGAAGGCGACATTCGGCAGGGCCAGGCTCATTTGATAGGCGTTGTGGGCCGCCACGCATGCCGCACCGAGTTTCTGCAACAGGATCGTCTCAAGGTCCGACAATTGGACCATGCTGCCGGTCAGATAAACGATCGGCTCCCCGGCGCCGACCCAGTCGCCTTCCCGGTAGATCAGGTCGATGCCGATCGCCACCCCACGTTCCCGCGCCACCAGCCGCAGCCAGTCCAGCATCAACCGAGGGGCGGAGATGACCGGGCGGCGCAGAAAGATGGTGTAGATGACCTGCTTGTCGCCGAAACGCGCGACGATGCGCTTGGTGCGGTTGAAGTAGCTGTCGGTCCTGGCGGCGATATCCGCCCCCAAACCCGCCAGACCTCCACCCGCCGGGCTTCCACCCGTCAGATCCGACACCGCGCCCACATCGTCGCCGCTTTCCGTCATCCCGCTATTGCGCCGCGAGCGCCGGCTGCACGGCCGGAGACCGCCGCTGTTTCAATTCCTCCGCCACCAGGAACGCCAGTTCCAGGGATTGTTCCGCATTCAACCGCGGATCGCAGAAGGTCTCGTAACGCGCGGCAAGGTCGGATTCACCGAGTTCATGCGCGCCGCCGGTGCATTCGGTGACGTCCTGGCCGGTCATTTCGACGTGAACGCCGCCGGCCCAGGTGTTCTCCGCCGCGTGCACGTCGAAGAAGCCGCGCACTTCCCGCAGGATGGCGTCGAAATTGCGGGTTTTCAGCTTGTCCCCGGTGGTGATGGTGTTGCCGTGCATCGGATCGCACAGCCACACGACCTTGTGACCGGCGCGCTCCACCGCGCGGATCAACCCGGGCAGGCGGGCACCGACCTTGTCGGCCCCCATGCGGCTGATCAGGGTGATGCGCCCGGCCTCATTCGTCGGGTTCAGGATATCCAGCAGGCGCAGCAGATCGTCGGGTTCCTGCGTCGGGCCGACCTTCATGCCCAGCGGGTTCTTCACGCCGCGCAAGAATTCCACATGTGCCCCGTCCGCCTGGCGCGTGCGGTCGCCGATCCACAGGAAATGCGCCGAACAGCCATACCAGTCGCCGCTGGTGGAATCGACTCGCGCCAGAGCCTGCTCGTACGGCAGCAGCAGCGCCTCATGACTTATATAGAAGTCGGTCTCCCGCAGATCGCGGGTGGTGGCGCTGGTCATGCCGCATGCCGTCATGAAGGACAGCGTTTCGTCGATGCGGTGCGCCAGGTCCTGATAGCGGTCGGCCAACGGGGAACGCTCCACGAAGCCGAGATTCCACCGATGCACCTCATGCAGATCCGCATAGCCGCCCGAGGCAAACGCCCGCAGCAGATTGAGCGTGCTGGCCGACTGGAAATAGGCGAATTCCATCCGCTTCGGGTCCGGAATGCGGGCGTCCGAGGTGAATTCCGGCCCGTTGATGATGTCGCCGCGATAGCTGGGCAGGGTGACATCGCCCACGGTTTCGTTGTCGGATGACCGCGGCTTGGCGAACTGCCCCGCCATGCGGCCCATCTTCACCACCGGCAGGGACGCACCGAAGGTCAGCACCACCGCCATCTGCAACAGCACGCGGAACGTGTCACGGATGATGTTCGCGGTGAAGTCGGCAAAGCTCTCGGCGCAATCGCCGCCTTGCAGGACGAAGGCTTTCCCTTCCGACGCCTGGGCGAGATACGCCTTCAGCCGGCGCGCCTCTCCGGCGAACACCAGAGGCGGATACTTGCCAAGCCGGAGCTCCATCTCTTCGAGCTTGGCCTGGTCGGGATAGCTGGGGACCTGGCGGATGGGGCAGGCGCGCCATGAGTCGGGGGTCCAGCGCGCTTGGGATGTTGTCGTCATAGGGGGCACTCCTTGGCGCCGTTATGTCGCGAAACGGGCTGGAATGCTACCGGGGGATGACGCTGATCCCGAAGGCCCGCCGACCCGGCCGGCAGGTTGCGCGTGCCGGTGTTCCGACGCGGCGATATGCCATCGTGTTCGCCGATGTCGCGACCGGGCGGGTACCCCAGACGGCCCCTGGGCACAATCCGGGCTGGCGCCCATCGGGACCGAACGCTTACCGCCACGACCAGGCCGCCGCATCGCGGTCCTGTGCCGGCCGACCGGGTGCTTGCACGCCTGACCGCCCGATCGCGCGGCGTGGCGCGGTCGCCAGGGCACGATTTTCGACTCTGCGTGTGCGATTCATGCCAGCCAGCCCATTCCGGCGGGCATGAAACGGGCGCCGCTCGGCGACAAACGCGACGGAAACCGCGGATCGAAGCATGCAAGGAGGCGTTGGCGTTCATATTCCGTTCTGTCATGAGCGGCCGAGCGGCGGCAAGCGAAATGCGATTTCTCGCGGTTTCGCGCGGGTTTCTGGTGTCCGGCCACGGCCGACGGGGCGGTTTGCCCAAGGAATCGGCAATGGTTAACAAAATCGTCTCAGGAATAATATTGGCCGTCAGGGGGTTTTGGCCGATTTCGCGAATCCTGAGATCTGGACTTAAAATCGCGTCACACGGCACTGTTTTGGTTGCGTATTTCTGGTGGACTTAAGATTCCACTTTAAGTGCGAGGATTTCGCAAATCGTTCCGATCTGGCGCGGAAATGGCGGGTATTCGTTACGATACAATGCGTAATTCGGGGGGTATCGTTGCGTTTTCCCGCCGTTAAACATTTGCCCGCGTCTGCACGCCTTTTGCGCAACCTGCCCTTCCACGCAGCATTTCCACTCGGTCGCCCCCCAAACCGCAAACCGAGGCAGTGAATGATACCCCCCTTCGCCGCGGGCGCCTTGCACCAGGGCACGCCGCCCCAAAGCGGCTTGGGGCAAGGGTCGGAGTGGAGCGTGCGAGGCTGCGGTCTGGATGGCGACCCACTTCGCCGGTGGCGCTGCCGCAACCTGCCTTCTTCGTGCCCTTCGTGTCTTCGTGGTGGAGAATCGCGGAGCGAAACCAGGACGCCTTGCCTGTCCGGGAGATGCCCATCGGTTCGGGACACAACGAACCGCGGCGCCGCGATTCTCACCACGAAGACACGAAGACACGAAGCAGGGCTAATGGATCAGGACCGCCGGTGGCTTCCATGGAGCCTCGGGCTGAAGCCAATCTTCCAACAGGTAAAGGCCGGAGAAAAAAGAGCCGCCGCGTTCACCGAACGTATCAACCGATCCGCAACAACGCGGCTCCGTTCTTGCGAAGCCAGGGGACGGCGGTGGGGCGGTGCGGGGTCAGTTGCTCGACCAGCGCCCAGAACAGCGGGCCGTGATTCATATGCCGCAGATGCGCGACCTCATGCGCCGCCACGTAGTCCTGCACGAAATCCGGCGTGAAGATCAGCCGCCAACTGAAGGCCAGAGACCGGTCCGGCGCGCAGCTTCCCCAGCGGCTGCTGGTGTCCTTCACGGTCACGCGCCTGGCCGCCACCCCGGCGGCTTGCGTCTTCGCCGCCACCATCTCCGCCAGCCGGCGCTTTGCCTCCGCGCGCAGGAAGTCGCCAACCCGCCGAGGCAGAAATTCGGGCGCGCCGGTGACGTGCAATTCCCCGTCCGCCAGCCAGGCGCCACCATGCGCGTCCGGGCGGTGGCGGATGCGGTGGGGGACGCCGGAGACCGGGACCTCGGCGCCATCGGCGAAAGCGACCTGGCGTGGCAGGGCGGCGATACGCTCCGACACCCAGTCCACATGGTGCGTCAGCAAAACAAGCCCGGCGCGGCGGCTGGCGCGGGGCGGCAGGGTGACGACGATTGCGCCGTCGGACGGATCGATCCGCAGGCTGATCCGCCGAGCGCGCGCGCTGCGGCGCCATTCGACGCGGGCGGACCCGGATGGCAGGGCGATCAACTCGGGCGGGGGCACGTCCATGCGACCAAAGACCGCAACGGACGCCGATTCGTCAATCTTGGCAGCGGTTTGGCCCCGGCAGGCAGCCAGCGAGAGCAAGGGGTCGCCGACGGGGGTCCGGATGTCGCGGGCCGCGTGATCGGGTTGAACGCCACGACATATCAGTGGCTTGTCCGGCAGCCTGAACAGATCGGCGCGAGCCACCGTTCCTGACACTTCCAACAAATAGCGTAGTAGGAGCCATTAAACTCGAACGTCAAATGACGGCCCCCCGCCACACCCTGCGCGCCCGTCATTCAGCCCGCGCTGGTCGCCGCCGCGGCGGTTCGGCTGAAGGCGATGATGACCTTGGTGCCTTTCCCGGGCGAGGATTCAACCGTGAGATCGGCCTTGGCGTTCTGCCGCAAGGAACGGGCAACGAGTTCCCCGATCTTCCCGTGTGTCGGCCACTCAACGCCGCTGGGCAGACCGACGCCATCGTCGGCGATCGTCACCCGACAGCCCTGGGTGTCCGACAGGCTGTGCAAGGTAATGGTGCCGCCATCCCGGCCGACGAAGGCATACTTCAACGCGTTGGTCAGCACTTCGTTCGCCACCAGGCCGGTCGGCAGGGCGACATTGACCGACACCGGATAAGCGTCAACCTTCAGGTCCAGACGAATCCCTTCCACGGCGTGCGAGCGCATGACCGACGACGCGATTTCGCTCAGGTAGACGCCCAGGTCTATTTCGTCTTTTTTCGAAAAATCAGACAACAACTTGTAGAGGATCTGGATCGAATTGATGCGGCCTTCCAGGCGGCCAAGCATCGTTTTGTCGGTTCTGTTGTGATAGTTCCGCGCCTCGATACGAATCAGAGACGTAATAATCTGGAGGTTGTTTTTGACGCGATGCTGTATTTCCAATATTGCCGCATCTTTTTCCTGGATTTGCTTTTCAAGCTCGCCGCGGTCCGCCGCCTTGTCATCGCTCACCCTGACCAGCGCCAACATCCTGAACGCCGGCTGGTCGTCATCGCCAACGATGACGCTTGAGTAGGCGTCGACGGTGACGCTGTCGGCCCCGGCGCGATCCAACCGGAACGTCCCAACCAGGTCGGTGGCGGAGCCAACCTCTTCACCGAGCAGGCGTTCCGGCGTCAGCACATCGAAACCGCGCAGGCTGGTCCAGGATTTGCCCTCCACCTCCTTCAGGGATTGCCCGGACACCTCCTCGAAGGCATGGTTCGCGTAGAGAATCACCTCTGGTTCGGCCATGCCGGCAATGATGATCGCGACCGGCACCGCATCGAAGAAGCGCCGGAGCTGCTCATTGTCGAGCGGTCCGGCTGACAACGCAGCCGATAGCGCCGCTGGCAGCGATGCCGCTAGGACGGCGGCCGGGGGTTCCCCATCCGACCAGTCCGCGATCAGGGCCAGGCGAGTCAGGTCCGGAATGGATTTCGATTGCGTCCGCTCCATGATCCTGGCGCGATGGTTCTCGACCGTGCGCTGGCTGATCTTCAGGTCAAAGGCGATGATCTTGTTTGGCTTCCCGTCCAGGATCAGGGCCAATATCTCACGCTGCCGACGCGTCAGGGTACCGATCCGCGTCGCCGCCGCGTCCCGCCAGGTGCTCACGGCGCCCGCGTCGCGGCCCCGGTCGAGACTGCGCCCGACCATGTCAATCAGATCCGGGCCAAGGATCGGCTTTTCGATGAAGTCGGTCGCCCCGGCCTTCATGGCCGCCACCGCGTTCTTGATATCGCTCGCCCCGGTCATGACGGTCACGGGAAGCCGGTGGCCGTCGCGCCGCAATTGTTCCAGCAGATCGAGGCCGCTGATGCCGGGCAAGTTGATATCGAGCAGCAGGCAGTTCGCGCGCCCGGGCTGGAACGCCGCCAGGAAGGCCTCGGCACTGTCGTATGCGTCGACCTGCCAACCGTGCTCTTCCAGCATGTACGACAACCCATGGCTGATCAGCGGGTCATCATCGACGATCGCCACGACCTCGGTCTGGACGGGGGTGAGCAGCGCTGCGGTTTTGGGCATTCCGTGTCGGTCCCGTTCCAAGCGAAAGGGCGGTGCCATTCACCGTTTCTTCCGCAGGATGCGCTGATAGGACGATTGTCACCGGCTTCGATAGGCTCGGAAAATACGCATGCCGGGGCGTGCCATCCCTGCCGGCAGGCATGGCTTCCGGGGCGGATGCTGCCCTGCCGTCCGTCGCCCATCACGAACGCGAGGCTTCGTTGCCGCGTCAATTCATCAGGCTTGCAGGCTTCGAACCCTGGTCGATCGGGGCGGCCTTCTGCCAGCCGACGGTACCCTTGGCCGACGCACCGCATGCTCGTCATTGCCGGACCTGATCCCGCAAGCCTCCCCCGCGCCGTTGACGCATTGGTTACCTGGTCAAGCCCGGCAATGTCGGTAAGGGCGGCGGAGACTGGAGCGGGTGAGGGGAATCGAACCCCCGTAGCCAGCTTGGAAGGCTGGTGCTCTACCATTGAGCTACACCCGCGCAGGCCATCAATGATATCGGCCGCCGCCCCAACACGCCAGAGCAATTCTGTGCACCCGATCCACGGCCGCCCCACGCATCGCCCCTCAACCGTGCCCCCATTGGGATGCCCCAAAAGGACGCCAGACCAGATCCCACGGCGTCCTGATCCTCCCGAGCGGTCCCGATCACGGGCTTGCAGCACTT
>CAMBXJ010000030.1 GCA_945871455.1 Asaia bogorensis | reverse complement strand
TCAGGGTTTCCTTCTGACCAGGCTTGCGACCGGCGGGTGAGGCCATCTGGGTTACGCGCACCTTAGGCATTGACGGTCGCCTCCGGCGCCTGACCTTGCGGATTGTCGCGTCGGCCGAACAGTTCCGACACCTTCTTGCCACGACGCGTGGCAACCGACCGCGGGCTGGCGCATTTCTGCAACGCCGCGAAAGTCGCCTTCACCATGTTGTGCGGGTTGCGACTGCCGAGGCTCTTGGCGACCACATCGCCGATCCCCAACGTCTCGAACACCGCGCGCAACGGGCCACCGGCGATGATGCCCGTGCCGGCCGTGGCAGAACGCAGGATCACATTGCCGGCGCCGAAATGGCCTTCGACGTCGTGATGCAAGGTGCGACCTTCCTTCATGGGCACCCGGATCATGCCACGCTTGGCACGCTCGGTGGCCTTGCGGATGGCTTCCGGCACTTCACGCGCCTTGCCGGCGCCATAGCCGACCCGGCCCTTCTGGTCACCCACGACGACGAGTGCTGCGAAGGCGAACCTACGGCCGCCCTTCACCACTTTCGCGACGCGGTTGATGGTTACCAGCTTGTCGATAACGCCATCATCGGGTTCGCGGTCACCGCCACGGTCGCGCTCCCGGCCCCGGCCGCCACCTTCCCTCGGTTCACGTGCCATTCGTTCGTTCCCTTCAGAAGGCCAACCCGCCTTCGCGGGCCGCATCGGCCAGGGCCTGGACCCGACCGTGATACAAATAAGAGCCGCGGTCGAAGACCACTTCCTTGACGCCGGCAGCCAACGCGCGTTCGGCCACCAGCTTGCCGACGGCAGCGGCGGCGGCCTTGTCTGCGCCGGTCTTCAACGCTTCTCGCAAGGTCTTGTCCAGCGATGACGCCGCGGCAAGAGTCCTGCCTTGTGCGTCGTCGATCACCTGGGCGTAGATGTTCTTGCCGGACCGGAACACCGACAGCCGAGGCCGGCCGTGCGATTTCTGGCGCAACTGGTACCGAAGGCGCTCGCGCCGCCGATTCCGCAGATCCTGATTGGCGCTCATTGGCTCTTTCCTGCTCGCGCTTCGCTGCCGCGTGACGGATATTTGGTCGCTCGCGCTTCGCTGCCGCTGGAGGTCACTTCTTCTTCCCTTCCTTGCGGCGGATCGTCTCATCCGTGTAACGCGCGCCCTTGCCCTTATAGGGCTCCGGCGGACGGAAAGCGCGGATTTCGGACGCAACCTGCCCGACCAGGCGCTTATCGACGCCTTCGACCTTAATCGCCGTGGGGCGTTCGCAGGTGATCTTGATGCCTTCCGGCACCGGGTAAACCACCGGATGGGAAAATCCGAGGTTGATCTCGAGGTTCTTGCCCTGCACCGAGGCGCGATAGCCCGTGCCGGTGATTTCCAACGAGCGTTCGAACCCGGTGGACACGCCCTTCACCATATTGGCGATCAACGAGCGGGTCGTACCCCACATCATGCGCGCCTGCGCGGCATTTCCCTTGGGTTGGACCGAAACCCTGTTGCCATCGACCGTCGCCTCGACATGCTCTGTCAAAGGCAACGTCAACACGCCCAACCGTCCCGTCGCGGTCAGAATGCCATCGACGATGGCAATCTGAACGCCGGCGGGGACTTCGACCGGATATTTTCCGACGCGAGACATGATCGATCCTCCGTCAGAACACGCGGCAGAGGACTTCGCCGCCAACATTGGCAGCGCGCGCCTCGGCATCGCTCATCACGCCACGGGGCGTGGACAGGATGGAGATACCCAGGCCGGCATAGACCCGCGGCAGTTCCTTGATCTTCGAGTAGACGCGCCGGCCTGGCTTGGAGACCCGGTGGATCTCCTTGATGACCGGCTCACCCTCGTTGTATTTCAGCTCGATCCGCAGTTGCGCGATACCGGGGCGGAGTTCCTCGGCCGCATAACCGCGGATAAAGCCTTCACGCTTCAGCACGCCGAGAACGTTCTGGCGCAACTTGGACGCCGGCGCGACGCACACCGAATGACGCGCACGTTGCGCGTTACGGATTCGGGTGAGCATGTCGCCCAGGGGATCAGACATTGACATTGGCGGTTCCCCTACCAGCTTGCCTTGACCATGCCCGGGATCTGCCCGGAACTGGCCAATTCACGCAACGCGATACGGCAGAGCTTGAACTTGCGGTAATTGCCGCGCGACCGTCCGGTCAGCTCACACCGCAGACGCACGCGAACCTTCGCGCCGTTACGGGGCAACTGCGCCAGTTTCAACGACGCATTGAACCGATCCTCGACAGGAAGCGTGCGGTCCATGACCACATCCTTCAGCGTCTGGCGCTTCGCCTTGTCGCGCTTTGCCATCCGTTCGCGCATCGCGTTACGGTTGACCTGTGAGACCTTGGCCATCCTACTTCATTCCTCCGGAACCTGCCGCGGTCTGACCCGGCGGTTTTCCCAAAAACCTCAATTGGCGAACGGAAGGTCGAAGGCCTTGAGCAGGGCCTTCGCCTCGGCATCGGTCTTGGCGGTCGTGACAAACTGGATGTCCATGCCGCGCACCTGATCGACCCGGTCATAGTTGATCTCAGGGAAGATGATCTGCTCCTTCAAGCCCATCGCGAAATTGCCGCGACCGTCGAAGCCCTTCCCGGTTATCCCCCGGAAGTCTCGCACCCGGGGCATGGCGATCGTCACCAGGCGGTCCAGGAACTCGTACATCCGCGCCTTGCGCAAGGTGACCTTACAACCGATCGGCAGACCCTTGCGGATCTTGAAGCCGGCGATCGCCTTCTTGGCCACGGTCTTCACCGGGCGCTGGCCGGCAATCGCGGTCAGTTCGGCGACCGCGGCATCGAGCTTCTTCTGATCCGCCGTGGCGTCGCCAACACCCATGTTGATCACGATCTTTTCCAGCTTCGGAACCTGCATCTCGTTCTTGTAGCTGAACTCGGCGCGCAGCTTAGCCCGGATCTCGTCATCATAGCGCTTGCGCAGCCGCGGCGTCTCATCCGGCGCCGCGGCCGGGTTTTCGACACCGACGATCTCAATCCGACGCGCCGCACGCTGGGCTTCCTTGCCGGCGGGTGGGCCAGCCTGGCCGCCGCGAGCGCCACCTTTTGCCCCGCCCTTGGAGGCGGCCCCTTTCGGGGCGTTCTTCGTTCCGCTCATCGCTCGTCTCTCAACTGCCGACCACTTCGCCCGTCGCTTTCGCGATGCGGACCTTGCGGCCGTCTTCCAGGATGCGGAAACCAACCTTGGTGGGTTTCTCGCTGGTGGGGTCGACCAGCATCAGGTTCGACAGATGAATCGACGCTTCCTTGTCGATGATCCCGCCAGGTTGCCCCGTGCCGGTCGGCTTGGTGTGACGGTGAACGATGTTCACGCCCCGCACGATCGCGCGATCGTCGCGCGGCGCCACCGACAGAACTTCCCCACGGCGGCCCTTGCTGGCGCCGCTGATCACCACGACGGTATCGCCCTTGCGAATGCGCGCCGCCATCACAGAACCTCCGGCGCGAGGCTGATGATCTTCATGAACTTCCGCCCCCGCAACTCGCGCACGACCGGGCCAAAGATGCGGGTGCCAATCGGCTCCTGCTGCTTGTTGATCAGCACGGCGGCATTGCGGTCGAAGCGGATCGCGGACCCGTCCGGACGACGCACGGGATAGCTGGTGCGAACAATCACCGCCTGGTGGACGTCGCCCTTCTTCACTTTGCCACGCGGGATCGCCTTCTTGATCGACACCACGATCACATCGCCGACCGAGGCGAACTTGCGCTTCGAACCGCCGAGAACCTTGATGCACTGCACGCTCTGGGCGCCGGAATTGTCGGCGACGTCGAGGGTCGTTTCCGGATGGATCATGCCGCGACTCCTTCAACCAGAACGCCAGCCGATGCATCGAGCGGGGCGCCATTGCGCTCCACCACCAGCCACGTCTTGCGCTTGCTGATCGGCTTGCATTCCTCGATCCGCACCTTATCGCCGATCTTGCACAGATTGGCCTCGTCATGCGCCGCATATTTCTTCGAGCGGCGAATGAACTTCTTGTAAAGCGGGTGCATAATGCGACGATCAACCAAAACCGTGACGGTCTTGTCCATCTTGTCGCTGGTCACTCGCCCATTCAGGACGCGCCTTGGCATCGCCCTCTCTCCTTACGACTGGGCCGCGGCGGAGCGTTTCTTCTCCGCCATGATTGTCTTTACCCGGGCGATCTCGCGCCGGACTTCACGCACGCGGCCAACCCCTTCGGTCTGGCCGGTCGCCCGCTGGAAGCGCAGGTTGAACTGCTCCTTGCGCAGGTCCAGCAACAAGGTGGACAGCTCATCCGGCGTCTTCAGCCGCACGTCGCTCACCTTGTGCATCACGGACTTTGCCATATCAGGCGTCTCCGATCCGGGCGATGAACTTGGTCTTGATCGGCAGCTTGGCGGCACCGAGGGTCAGCGCCTCACGCGCCAATTCCGCGGTCACGCCATCGATCTCGAACATGATGCGTCCCGGGGCCACGCGGGCCACCCAGAATTCCGGGGACCCCTTGCCGGAGCCCATGCGGACTTCGGCCGGCTTCGTGGACACCGGCACATCCGGAAAGATCCGGATCCACACGCGCCCGGCACGCTTCATGGCGCGGGTGATGGCGCGTCGAGCGGACTCAATTTGGCGCGCGGTGATGCGCTCCGGCTCCAACGCCTTCAGGCCGTAGGTGCCGAAATTCAATGCGGTGCCGCCCTTGGAAAGGCCATGAATGCGACCTTTGTGCTGCTTGCGGTATTTGGTTCGCTTGGGTGATAACATCTTCGTCTACCTCTGCGGCGCCTGTTCGGCGGCGCGACGGTCTTGCGACATCGGGTCGTGGGTCAGGATCTCGCCTTTGAATACCCAGACTTTCACGCCGCAGGTGCCATAGGTCGTCTTCGCGGTGGCAACACCGTAATCGACATCGGCGCGGAGGGTGTGCAGGGGAACGCGGCCTTCACGATACCACTCGACCCGGGCGATTTCGGCGCCACCCAACCGGCCACCACAATTGATTCGGATGCCCTGGGCGCCCAGACGCATCGCCGACTGCACGGCCCGCTTCATCGCACGACGGAAAGCGACCCGGCGTTCGAGCTGCTGCGCGATGTTTTCGGCAACCAGGGTTGCATCGATTTCCGGCTTGCGGATTTCGACGATGTTCAGAGCGACCTCGGCCTTGGCCATCTTGGACAGGTCCTTTTTCAGAACCTCGATATCCTGGCCCTTTTTGCCGATCACCACGCCCGGACGGGCCGCGTAGATCGTGACGCGCGGCTTCTTCGCCGGTCGCTCGATCACCACGCGTGATACGCCAGCACCATGCAGCTTCTTGCGCAGGTGGGCACGCAGCTTCAGGTCTTCGTGCAGCAGCTTGGCATAGTCGGCACCGGCGAACCAGCGACTGTCCCAGGTGCGGTTGATGCCGAGCCGGAGCCCGACGGGATTGACTTTGTGACCCATTATGCGGCCTCCCCGGCGTCCTGTTCCCGCTCCGCCACGACGATCTTGAGATGGCTGAACCATTTCTCGACGCGGGCGGCGCGCCCGCGGCCACGGGCCTGGAAGCGACGCATTACGACCGACCGGCCCACTTCGGCGCGGGTAACGACCAGACGGTCGACGTCCAGTTGGTGGTTGTTCTCGGCATTGGCGATCGCGCTCTCCAGAGCCTTGCGGACCTGGTGGGCAATGCGTCGCTTGCTGAAGGTCAGGGTGGCAATGGCGTTCTGCGCCGGCAGATTGCGGATCATGCCGGCAACCAGGTTCAGCTTGCGGGGGCTGACCCGAAGGTTGCTGACGATGGCCTGAGCCTCGTTATCGGCCAGACCGCGCGGATGATTGGGCTTGCTCATGTCAGCCTCGCTTCGCCTTCTTGTCGGCGGCATGGCCGGTGAACGTGCGGGTCGGCGAGAATTCGCCGAACTTATGGCCCACCATATTCTCGTTCACCTGCACGGGCAGGAACTTGTGACCGTTGTAGACGCCGAAGGTCAGGCCGACGAACTGCGGCAGGATCGTCGAGCGGCGCGACCAGATACGAATGATCTCGTTGCGGCTCGACGCCCGCGAAGCTTCGGCCTTGGCCAGGAGGTAGCCGTCGACGAACGGACCTTTCCAGACGGAACGCGCCATATTACTTGCCCTTGTTGCGGCGGCGGATGATCAGGCTATCCGTCCGCTTGTTGGTGCGCGTCTTGTAGCCCTTGGTCGGCTTGCCCCACGGCGTAACGGGGTGCCTGCCACCGGAGCTCCGGCCTTCCCCACCACCATGCGGGTGATCGACCGGGTTCATGACCACACCACGATTATGTGGGCGGAAACCGAGCCAACGCATGCGACCGGCCTTGCCGATCTTCTGGTTCATATTGTCGGGGTTGGACACCGCCCCGATGCTGGCAATGCACTCAGCGCGCACCACCCGCAGCTCTCCCGACATCAGCTTGATCTGGGCGTAGCCCGAGTCTTTGCCGACGAGCTGGGCGTAGGTTCCGGCGGAGCGCGCGACCTTAGCGCCAGCGCCGACTTTCAGCTCGATGTTATGGATGATGGTCCCGACCGGGATCGCCCCTAACGGCATCGCATTGCCCGGCTTGATGTCGGCCCGCGCGCCGGCGATCACGGAATCGCCAACCTTCAGGCGCTGCGGCGCCAGGATATACGACAATTCGCCATCCTGGTACTTGATCAGCGCGATGAACGCGGTGCGGTTCGGGTCGTATTCCAACCGTTCCACCGTCGCGGGCACATCGAATTTGCGCCGCTTGAAGTCGATGGTCCGGTAGGTCTGCTTGTGCCCGCCGCCACGGAAGCGGCTGGTGATGCGCCCGTGATTGTTCCGCCCGCCAGAGCTATGCTGCCCCTCGGTCAGTCCCTTGACGGGCTTACCTTTCCAGAGCTCGCTGCGGTCGATAAGGACCGTGCCGCGAAGACTGGCGGTAACGGGATTGAATTGCCTGAGTGCCATCTGAGTCCTGTGCCCTCTCGGGTTCCCTCTGGGCGCCCTATGCGAGGCCGGTGGTGAAATCGATCGACTGGCCTTCAGCCAACCGGACGAACGCCTTCTTCACGTCCGAGCGCTGGCCTGGGCGTCCTTTGAAGCGCTTGGTCTTGCCTTTTTGAACCAAGGTGTTGACCCCGAGCACCTTGACCCCGAACAGGGTTTCGATGGCGATCTTGATCTCCGGCTTGGTCGCGTCGTTGGCGACGCGGAAGACGACCTGGCCGTGTTCGGACAACAGGGTTGCCTTCTCGGTGATGAGCGGACCACGGATGATCTGGTACATCGACTCCCGCGACAGGGTCGGCTTTTTCTTGGCGGTCCCGCTCATGCGGCGTCTCCTTCGGCGGGCGCTGACGGCGCACCGTTCAACCGGGCGGTCAGACCCGCGACGCCGGCCGTCGTGATCGCCAGAACGTCGTGCTTCAGGATGTCGTAGACATTGGCCCCGACGGTCGGCAGCACATCGACGCCATGGATGTTACGGCTGGCGCGCAGGAAGCCCGCGTCCACCACATTGTCCACGATCAAGGCGGACGACCAGCCCAATGCCTTGAATTTGCGGGCGAGTTCGCCGGTCTTCTCCGCACCCGACGCCACGTCGAGAATGATCAGCTTGCCCTCCGCCGCCTTTTGCGACAAGGCGGATATCAGCCCGAGCCGGCGGACCTTCTTGTTCAGGCGGTATTCGTGCGACCGAACCACCGGACCATGGACCGCTCCACCCCCACGAAACTGCGGAGCGCGCAGGCTGCCCTGGCGTGCGTTGCCGGTGCCCTTTTGCCGGTATGGCTTCTTGGTCGTGCCCGACACTTCGGACAAGCCCTTGACCTTATGGTTGCCGGAGCGGCGCTTCGCGAGTTGCCAGTGTACAACCCGAGCCATGATGTCGGCGCGCGGCTTGGTGGCGAAAATGTCGTCCGGCAGTTCCGCGCTGCCGGCGGTTCCCTGATCCAGGGTGGTGATTTCGACCTGCATCGTCTTTATCCTCAGCCCTCGGCCGGCGCTGGCGTTTCTGGCGTCGCCGCGATCGCCGCTTCAATCAGTGCCGCCGGATAGGGTGCATCGGCCGGGCGGGCGCGTTTGATCGCGTCACGCACCATGACATAGCCGCCCTTGGCGCCGGGCACCGCGCCCCTGATCATCAGCAGACCTTTTTCGGCGTCGACATGGGCAACTTCGAGATTAAGCGTGGTGATCCGCTCCACCCCAAGATGGCCAGCCATCTTCTTGTTCTTGAAGGTCTTGCCAGGGTCCTGCCGGTTACCGGTCGAACCCAGGCTTCGATGGCTGACAGACACGCCATGGCTGGCTTCAAGGCCGGAGAAGTTCCAGCGCTTCATGCCGCCAGCGAATCCCTTGCCCTTGGAGGTGCCACAGACATCGACGATCTGTCCGACCGCGAAATGCGCGGCCGACAGCGTCGCACCGGGTTCCAGCAACGCATCCGGCGCCACCACGAATTCCACCAGCTTCAGCTTCGGCTCGACCTTCGCTTTCGCGTAATGGCCACGATTCGGCTGAGTGACGTTCTTTACCTTGGCCTTGCCCCAACCGATCTGAACGGCGGTGTAGCCGTCCGTCTCCTGGGTTCGCGCGGCGACGACCTGCACCTGGTCCAGGTGCAGCACGGTGACCGGAACATGAGTTCCGTCATCCTTGAACAGCCGGGTCATACCCAGCTTTTTGGCAAGCAATCCGGTGCGCATGACTGTGGTTCCGCCTCAGATCTTGATCTCGACGTCCACGCCGGCGGCGAGGTCGAGCTTCATCAGCGCGTCCACCGTCTGCGGCGTGGGCTCGACGATATCGAGCAACCGGCGATGCGTCCGGATCTCAAACTGTTCGCGGCTTTTCTTGTCCACGTGCGGTGAACGATTGACCGTGAAACGCTCGATATGGGTCGGTAGCGGGATCGGTCCGCGAACCCTGGCGCCCGTGCGCTTGGCCGTGTTCACGATCTCCTTCGTGCTGTTATCAAGCACGCGGTGATCGTAGGCCTTAAGCCGGATGCGGATATTCTGGTTGTCCATCGTTCGCTCTTACGCTTTCCCGCCGAAACGAAAACCGGCGCCCCGCCCAAGAAAATGGCTGGGCCGAGCGCCGGTTCACGTTGTGCCTATCAGGCTGTGATGCTGGCAACCACGCCGGCGCCGACAGTGCGGCCGCCTTCGCGGATTGCGAAACGCAGCCCGTCGTCCATGGCGATGGGCGCGATCAACTCGACATCCATCGATACGTTATCGCCCGGCATCACCATTTCCACGCCCTCTGGCAGTTGGACCACACCGGTCACATCGGTGGTGCGGAAGTAGAACTGCGGGCGGTAGTTGGTGAAGAACGGGGTATGGCGTCCGCCTTCTTCCTTCGTCAGGATATAGGCTTCGGCCTTGAACTTGGTGTGCGGCGTGATCGAACCGGGCTTGGCCAGAACCTGACCACGCTCCACGTCTTCACGCTTCGTGCCACGCAGCAGCGCGCCGATATTGTCGCCGGCCTGGCCCTGGTCGAGCAGCTTGCGGAACATCTCGACGCCGGTCACGACCGTCTTCACGGTCGGCTTGATACCGACGATCTCGACTTCCTCGCCGACCCGGACGATGCCACGCTCCACACGGCCGGTTACGACGGTGCCGCGGCCAGAGATCGAGAACACGTCTTCGATCGGCATCAGGAACGGACGATCCATCGCACGCTCCGGCTGCGGGATGTAGGCGTCGACCGCCTTCATCAGCTCCAGGATCGCGTCGTGGCCGAGTTCCGGCTGCTTGCCGTCCAGGGCGCAGAGCGCGGATCCCTTGACGATCGGAATGTCGTCGCCGGGGAAGTTGTAGGACGTGAGCAGCTCGCGCAGCTCCATCTCCACCAACTCGACCAGTTCCGGATCGTCGACCATATCGATCTTGTTCATGAACACCACCAGCGCCGGCACGCCAACCTGCCGAGCCAGCAGGATGTGTTCACGGGTCTGCGGCATCGGGCCATCGGCCGCGGACACGACCAAGATCGCGCCATCCATCTGCGCGGCACCGGTGATCATGTTTTTCACATAGTCAGCGTGGCCGGGGCAGTCGACATGCGCGTAGTGGCGGTTCGCGGTCTCATACTCCACGTGGGCGGTGGAGATCGTGATACCACGCGCCTTCTCTTCCGGCGCCTTGTCGATCTGATCGTACGCCGTGAAGGTCGCACCGCCGGTTTCGGCCAGGACCTTGGTGATCGCCGCGGTTAGCGACGTCTTGCCGTGGTCAACATGGCCGATCGTGCCGATGTTGCAGTGCGGTTTGTTGCGCTCGAATTTCGCCTTGCCCATAGTCGTCTTCTCCGCGAATCCGTGTTCAGGGTTCGTGTTGCTGAAAGCTGCCGTTACCAGCGGTAATGGCTGAAGGCCTTGTTGGCTTCGGCCATCCGGTGGGTGTCTTCTCGCTTTTTCACCGCCGAACCGCGGTTGTTCACCGCATCCAACAGCTCGTTCGAAAGGCGATCCTGCATCGTGTGCTCGCCGCGCTTGCGCGCCGCGTCGATGATCCAGCGGATCGCCAGCGCCTGCCGGCGTTCGGTGCGCACCTCGACCGGCACCTGATAGGTGGCGCCACCGACGCGACGCGACCGCACTTCGACGGCCGGCTTCACATTGTCCAATGCCTCATGGAACATGCGCACCGGGTCGGCCTGCTGGCCGCCGCGACGCTTCAGCACATCCAGGGCAGTGTAGACAATGCCCTCGGCGGTGGACTTCTTACCATCATACATCAGCGCGTTCATGAAACGGCTGAGCACGACGTCGCCGAACTTTGCATCCGGCAGAATTTCACGCTTAACGGCTCGGCGGCGACGAGACATGGTCTGCTCCCCTTACTTCGGCCGCTTCGCGCCGTACAGCGAACGACGCTGACGACGCTTGGCGATGCCCTGGGTGTCGAGCACGCCACGCAGGATGTGATAACGCACGCCGGGCAGATCCTTGACGCGACCGCCGCGGATCAGCACCACCGAGTGTTCCTGCAAGTTATGTCCCTCGCCAGGGATATAGCTCACGACCTCATACCCGTTGGTGAGGCGCACCTTCGCGACCTTCCGCAAGGCCGAGTTCGGCTTCTTCGGCGTCGTCGTATAGACGCGCGTGCAAACACCACGCTTCTGCGGGCAGCCCTGCAGAGCCGGAACCGTGTTCCGAACTTTCTGCGGCTCGCGCCCCTTGGCGATGAGCTGATTGATGGTCGGCATGGACCTCTTTCTCTTCTCCGTTCCGCCTTGCCGGGATCACTTCACGTGAGCCACCTGCTAACAGGCATAACCCGCCGGCCTGGGGGACTGCCCCAACCCGCGGGTTCCATGAGGCAGGCGGCCTAAGCCCCGGTAACCGGGACGGCGCCGCATGCGTCGTTGGCCTGTATTCGGTGGCCACCCAAAGACGTTAACGCCGGGGTTGGCCGAGGGGGCGGAACCTAGTTGGGGGGCGGCGGCGAGTCAAGCGGTTGCAGGTCGTTTTGTGGCGATCTCTCGATACACGTCCGAGATCGCCTCTGTTCACGCTTCACCTCGCCCGATTTTGGGTTCGCAAGCACCATTGGCGGGATGCCGCACTGCATCGTGCGAATGCGACCCCAGCCGAACCGCGCTGGTTCTGAACCACAAGGCCGAGTCGGGAGTGGGCGCGCCGGATGGTTCCCACAACACCCCGCCGACCGCCCACGGCCGGAGCATTGTCCGCCAGGCGATAGAGGCCAGGTACACAAAGGAGCCGCCCTCATACGAGAGCGGCCCCGGTGTGATGTCAGGACGGCCGAGCGCGGGTTATTCCGCGGCCTTGACATCCTCGGTGATGCGCGGCGTTTCGAGCCCCGCCATATGCCGCTGGTCACGCCCGGCCGCGATCGCCCGCAGACGGTTCATCACCGCCCCCGTGCCGGCCGGGATCAGACGCCCGACGATGACATTCTCCTTCAGCCCCATCAGACTGTCGGTCTTGCCCGCCGTCGCCGCCTCCGTCAGCACCCTGGTCGTCTCCTGGAACGACGCCGCGCTAATGAAGCTGTTCGTCTGCAAGGACGCCTTGGTGATGCCCTGCAACACCGGCATCGCGTGCGCCGGCCGCTCATCCTTCATCAGCTTGGAGTTGATCAGATCGAACTCCGTGCGATCCACCTGCTCCCCGGTCAGGAAGGTGGTGTCACCCGGTTCCAGGATTTCCACCTTCTGGAGCATCTGGCGGACGATCACCTCAATATGCTTGTCGTTGATCTTCACGCCCTGCAACCGGTAGACGTCCTGGATCTCGTTCACGAGGTAATCCGACAGCGCCTCGACACCCAGCACCTTTAGGATGTCGTGCGGCACGCGCGGGCCATCGACCAGCGGGTCACCCCGGCGGACGAAGTCGCCTTCCTGCACCGAGACGTGCTTGCCCTTTTGGATCAGATACTCGGTCTCCTCACCGGTCTCGTCGTTCTTCACGATGACCCGGCGCTTGGCCTTGTAATCCTTGCCGAATTCGACACGACCATCGTTCTCGGCGATGACCGCGTGATCCTTCGGGCGGCGCGCCTCGAACAGTTCCGCCACCCGCGGCAGACCGCCGGTGATGTCACGGGTCTTGCTGCCCTCCCGCGGGATACGCGCCAGCACGTCACCCGCCGCGACCTGTGCCCCGTTATCGACCGACAGGATCGAGTCCGGCGACAGGAAGTAGCGCGCATCGGTGTTGTTGGTCAGTTGCACGACTTCCCCAGCGTCGTCCTTCAATTGCAGGCGCGGGCGCAGATCGATGCTCTTGGCGCCCTGCTTGTAATCGACGACCACCTTGGAGGTCAGGCCAGTGACCTCGTCCATCCGCTCCACCAGGGTGATGCTGTCGATCAGGTCGATATATTCGACCTTGCCAGCCCGCTCGGTGATGATCGGCAGGGTGTAGGGGTCCCATTCCGCCAGCTTCTGCGTGCGGGTGACCGCCTGGCCCTCATCGACCAGCAGACGTGCTCCGTACGGCACGCGGAAACGGGCGCGCTCCCGGCCCTTGTCGTCCGTCAGGACGATTTCGCAGTTCCGGCTCATGACCACCGGCACGGCCTGGCTGTTCATGACCACGTTGCGGTTGTTGATCTTGACCGTGCCCTCATGGCTGGCCTCGACCGCGGATTGCTCCGCGCCGCGCTGCGCCGCACCGCCGATATGGAAGGTGCGCATGGTCAACTGCGTGCCGGGCTCGCCGATCGACTGCGCCGCGATGACACCCACCGCTTCGCCGATATTGACCGTCGTGCCGCGCGCCAGGTCCCGGCCATAGCAATGGCCGCATACCCCGATCCGCGACTCGCAGGTCAGCACGGAGCGGATCTTCACGGATTCAACCGCCGCCTTCTCGATGAGTTCGGCCTCGATCTCCTCGATCAGGGTGTTGGCCGGCAGCAATACTTTGCTGGTCGCGGGATCGATGACGTCTTCGGCCGTGGTCCGGCCCAGGGTCCGTTCGGCCAAGCTGGAGACGACCTCACCGCCATCCATCACGGCGCGCACGGTCAGGCCGCGATCGGTGCCGCAGTCTTCCTCGACGATGATGCAATCCTGCGCAACGTCCACCAGACGCCGGGTCAGATAACCCGAGTTCGCCGTCTTCAACGCCGTATCCGCCAGCCCCTTGCGGGCACCATGGGTGGAGTTGAAGTATTCAAGGACGGAAAGACCTTCCTTGAAGTTGGCGATGATCGGCTGCTCGATGATCTCACCGGACGGCTTGGCCATCAGCCCGCGCATGCCGGCCAACTGGCGCATCTGCGCCGGCGACCCACGCGCGCCGGAATGCGACATCATCCACACGGAGTTGGTGGGAACGCCGGGTTCCTGCTTGCTGATTTCCTTCATCATCGCGCCGGCAACCTCATCGGTGCAGCGCGACCACGCATCGACGACCTTGTTGTAGCGTTCACCGGCGGTGATCAACCCGTCCTGATACTGCTGCTCGAATTCCTTCACCTCGGCCTGGGTGGAGCGGATCATGCCGCCCTTTTCCTTCGGGATGATCATGTCATCCTTGCCGAAGGAAATCCCGGCCTTGGCCGCCTGGCTGAAGCCCAGCCCCATCAGGCGATCGGCGAAGATCACGCATTCCTTCTGGCCGCAATGACGATAGACCATGTCGATCACGTCGGAGACGTTCTTCTTGGTCAACTGGCGGTTGATCAGATCGAACGGCACGTTCGGATGCTTCGGCAGGATCTGCGCGATCATCATCCGGCCGGGCGTCGTCACCACGATCGAGCGAACGGGATTGCCGCCGGCATCGATCGTCTCGAACCGTGCCTTGATCTTGTCGTGCAGGCTGACCGCCTTGGCGAACAGCGCGTGCTCGATTTCCCCGATCGTGCCGAGGGCCGGAGCCTTCTGGTCTTCCATCTCCCGGAACGCCGGGGTTTCCAGCGACAGGTAATAGATGCCAAGCACGATGTCCTGGCTGGGCACGATGATCGGCTTGCCGTTCGCCGGGCTGAGGATGTTGTTGGTGGACATCATCAGCACGCGGCCTTCGAGCTGCGCTTCCATCGACAGCGGCACGTGCACCGCCATCTGGTCGCCGTCGAAGTCGGCGTTGAACGCGGTGCAGACCAGCGGATGCAACTGGATGGCCTTGCCCTCGATCAGCACCGGCTCGAACGCCTGGATGCCGAGGCGATGCAAGGTCGGCGCCCGGTTCAGCATCACCGGATGCTCGCGGATCACCTCTTCCAGGATGTCCCACACTTCGGGACGCTCCTTTTCCACCATCCGCTTGGCGGCCTTGATGGTGGTGGCGTGGCCGTATTTTTCCAGCTTCGAGTAGATGAACGGCTTGAACAGTTCGAGCGCCATCTTCTTCGGCAGCCCGCACTGGTGAAGCTTCAGTTCCGGCCCGACCACGATGACCGAACGGCCGGAATAGTCGACGCGCTTGCCGAGAAGATTCTGGCGGAACCGGCCCTGCTTGCCCTTCAGCATGTCGGATAGCGACTTCAGCGGCCGCTTGTTGGCGCCCGTGATCGCCCGCCCGCGGCGGCCATTATCGAACAGCGCATCGACCGATTCCTGCAACATGCGCTTTTCATTGCGCACGATGATATCGGGCGCGCGCAACTCGATCAACCGCTTCAGTCGGTTGTTGCGGTTGATCACCCGGCGATACAGATCGTTCAGGTCGGAAGTCGCGAAGCGTCCCCCATCCAACGGCACCAGCGGGCGCAGTTCCGGCGGGATCACCGGCACCACGTCCAGGATCATCCAGCCGGGATGGCAGCCCGATTCGCCAAACGCCTCGATCAGCTTCAGGCGCTTGACCAGCTTCTTGCGCTTGGCCTCGCTGGTGGTTTCCTTCAACTCGGCGCGCAGCTTCACCCGTTCGGCATCGGTGTCGATGCGGTGCAGCAGCTTCTTGATCGCCTCGGCGCCGATCCCGACCTCAAACTGGTCGTCGCCGAACTCGTCCTGCTTCGACAGAAGTTGGTCTTCGGTCAGCAGTTGCAGCATCTTGAGGTCGGTGGTGCCGGGTTCCAGCACCACATAGCTCTCAAAATACAGGATCTTTTCGAGTTCCTTCAAAGTCAGATCGACCATCAGGCCGATCCGGCTGGGCAGGGACTTCAGAAACCAGATATGCGCGACGGGGGAGGCCAGTTCGATATGGCCCATGCGCTCCCGGCGCACCTTGGCAAGCGTGACCTCGACGCCGCATTTCTCGCAGATAATGCCGCGGAACTTCATACGCTTGTACTTGCCGCACAGGCACTCATAGTCCTTGATCGGCCCGAAGATGCGCGCGCAGAACAGCCCGTCCCGCTCCGGCTTGAAGGTCCGGTAATTGATGGTCTCGGGCTTCTTGATCTCGCCATAGGACCAGGAGCGGATCTGCTCCGGGCTCGCGATCTGAATTCTGATCTGGTCGAATGTCATCGCCTGGCCGGTTTGGCCGAGGATCTTCATAAGCTCGTTCATGCGTTTGTTACCTCACGTGGGTGCGTAACGCGTGTGTCGTCGTCAAATGCGATGCGCCCACCCCAGGATGGGCGCATCGGTCTCAAGCCGCCCGGTTGTCCAGATCGACGTTCAAGCCAAGGGATTTCAGTTCCTTGACCAGCACGTTGAAGCTTTCCGGAATGCCCGCCTCGAAATTGTCCTGCTCGCGCACGATCGCCTCGTAGACCTTGGTGCGGCCGGACACGTCGTCCGACTTCACCGTCAGCATTTCCTGCAAGGTGTAGGCGGCGCCGTACGCTTCCAGCGCCCAGACCTCCATCTCTCCGAAACGCTGTCCGCCGAACTGCGCCTTGCCGCCCAGTGGTTGCTGGGTGACCAGCGAGTATGGCCCGATCGAGCGCGCGTGGATCTTGTCGTCAACCAAGTGATGCAGCTTCAGCATATAGATGTAGCCGACCGTCACCTTGCGTTCGAACGGCTCGCCGGTGCGGCCATCGGTCAGCCAGACCTGGCCGGACGTAGCCAGACCGGCGCGGGTCAGCATGCCCTCGATATCCGACATGCGGGCACCGTCGAACACCGGAGTCGCGATCGGGATGCCCTTGCGCAGGTTCTCGCATAGCTCGATCAGTTGGTCGGTGGTCAGATCGGCGATCTGATCCTCGAACACCTCATCGCCGTACACTTCCCGCAGGCGGGCCAGCAGGTCGGCGTGGCGCGCGCCGGTGCGCTGATACTCGTCCACCAGCTCCCCGATCTGCTTGCCGACCGCCGCGCAGGCCCATCCCAGATGCGTCTCCAGAATCTGCCCAACATTCATCCGGCTCGGCACGCCCAGCGGGTTGAGCACCAGGTCCACATGCGTGCCGTCATCGAGGAACGGCATATCCTCCACCGGAACGACGCGGGAAACCACACCCTTGTTGCCGTGACGACCGGCCATCTTGTCACCGGGTTGCAGCTTGCGCTTCACCGCGATGAACACTTTCACCATTTTCATCACGCCGGGCGGCAATTCGTCGCCGCGCTGCAGCTTTTCGACCTTGCTGTCGAAGCGGGCCTGCAAGCGGCCGACCGCGGCGTCGAATTCGCGCTTCAGGACCTCGATTTCCGCCATGACAGCGTCGTCCTGCACGCCGATATGGCGCCATGACCCTCGCGGATGTTCGGCCAGCACCGCCTCATCGAGGATCGTGCCCGACTTCAGGCCGCGGAACCCGCCGGCTGCCTTGTGGCCGAGCAGCTTCTCGCGCAGACGGTTAAGGAAGCTCCGCTCCTGGATGGCTTTCTCATCGTCGCGGTCCTTGGCCAGACGTTCGATTTCGGAGCGCTCGATCGCCATCGCGCGTTCGTCCTTGTCGACGCCGCGGCGGCTGAACACGCGCACATCCACCACCGTGCCGGTCACACCCGGCGGCAGTTTCAGCGAGGTGTCGCGCACGTCCGATGCCTTCTCGCCGAAGATCGCGCGCAGCAG
>CAMBXJ010000029.1 GCA_945871455.1 Asaia bogorensis | reverse complement strand
GTGTGCACGGGATCGCGGGGTTGCGGGTGGCCGACGCGTCCATCATGCCGACATTGACATCGGGCAACACCAACGCGCCATCGATCATGATCGGGGAAAAGGCGGCGGACATGGTGCTGAACGCCGCCGCCTGAACCAGGGTTGCCCCCAAGGGGAGATGACCCAAGGGGAGATGATCCGGGGGAGATGATCCGGGGGGAGATGACCCAGGGGAGATGACCCAAGGGGAGATGATCCGCGGCTGCGCGCGAAATCCAGGCGTGCCAGCCGGCCGCCAGTCTCTTGACAAGTCAATGGTCCGGCCGGCTCGTATCACCAGCCCCTGCCGGCACACTGGCGGAAAGGAACCCGACATGCCCGCGAAAACCTACACACGGCCGACCGTTTCTGCCCCTCCGGCGATCCCGCCGCTGTTGCAGCCGCAACCGCCGATCGCACCCCTGGTGCCCGCGGCGCATGTGGTCAACCTGATGACTGCCGACGGATCGGCCGCCTTCGGGTCTCGATGGAAGGGCTGCGAGGCAAAGCTGGTCGAGTGCCCGGCGCTGTCGGATTCGATGCCCGAATTCCAGACGACCTACGACGTGGAGCCGCATGCCGAACTGGTGGGTTTCGATGATTCAGCCTGGACCGACATCGCGGCCACGGATCTCGCGGCGCGTCGCGGCGGCGGGCTGGTGTCGTTCTATTGGTTCCGCACAACCCTGACGATCCCGGCCCAGGCCATGGGGTTCGATACCGCCGGCACCCGGGTGGTTCTGACAGTGAATGTCGACGACTACGCCGAGGTCTGGGTTGATGGGGAGCTGCCGCGTTCGGCGGGCCGGCCGAGCCCGGCAGCGATCCAGGGGTTCAACATGCCCAATCGGTTGGTGTTGCGGGATATGGTGAAGCCTGGGGAGCGGTTCGAAATTGCCATTTTCGCCATCAATGGGCCAATTTCGGCCGTGCCGGCGAATTTTCTGTGGTTTCGGGAAGCGAAGGTCGAATTCTACCGCTGACCAGGGACGCGCCTGAGCGTAGCGGGGTGGTGAACGGACAACCCGCGCCATTTCGGTGCGGGTTCACGTTTCGGCCGGACAACGCAAGCAGTCCCGATTTATCGATAGCGGAAACAGAGTTGTGGAGAGGTCCTACAGCAGGAACACGGCCATGCCGACCAGCAGCAGCACCATGAATATGACGCTCCCAACCGTGGCATTGGTGAACGCGTCCCAGGTCCGTTGCCGTTCCGCCACCAGTTGCTCCGGTGTCTCCGGCCCCTGAAAATGACTACTGCCGTGACTGGCCATCAACTGCTCCGCCCTGCTGCGATCAATCCGAGGCTCTTTTTATTGTGAGGTGCGATCCCATGGCAAGGGGTTGGCAAGGGCGGCCGTGTCCGGCGCCCAGGCTGCCCTCGTGCCGGAGGCAAAGGCCGCCAACGCGGCCGGATAGATCGCGTGTTCCTGTCGCAGCACCCGCTCGGCCAGGCTGTCCTCGGTATCGCCGGGCAGGACCGGGACAGCGGCCTGGGCCAGGATCGGTCCGGCATCCATATCCCGCGTGACCAGATGCACGGTGCAGCCGTGGATCTTCGCGCCGCCTTCCAGGGCACGGGCATGAGTATGCAGGCCGGGAAACGCCGGCAAAAGGCTGGGATGGATGTTCAGCATTCGGTCGGACCACGGATCCACCAGCCGAGGGGTCATCAGGCGCATGTAACCCGCCAGGCACACGATCTCGACCTGCGCCGATCGCAACGCAGTGTCCAGGGCTGCTTCGTGGTCACCGCGATTCTTGCCGAACGGGCGATGATCGATCGCCAGGGTCGGCACACCGGCCGCGGCGGCACGATCCAATCCCGCGGCATCCGGGCGGTTCGAGAGCACGAGGACGATCTCGGCCGGATAGGCGGGGTCCGCCGCCGCGGCCAGCAAGGCTGCCATGTTGGAACCGCGCCCGCTGATCAGGATCGCGGTCCGCCGCCGCCTGATACCCATCATTCAATGCCTGCAAGGTTCGGCTTTGGGGGGGAGGCACACATGGTGTGCGGCGGCTGGACGATCCTCGGATCGCCAGAGTCTGGGTCGGGTGTTTACGTCGTTGCCCGCGGTCACGCCGGCCAACCGGGTGGGACCGGGATGCGAACCGTGGCGGGTGCCAGGTCATCGTCGGCGCGCGCGATGGTTCCGATGCGCCAAACCCGCTCTCCGGCGGCTTCCAGCAATGCGATGGCCGCGTCGGGGTCGGCGACGACCAGGGCCATGCCAATCCCGCAGTTGAAAACACGCAACATTTCCTCGGGCGCGATCCCGCCAGTCCGGGCGAGCCAGCCAAACACCGGCGGAACCGGCCAGGACGCCTCCAGGACCGCGGTCGTGCCGTTCGGCAATACTCGGGGCAGGTTGCCCGGCAGTCCGCCGCCGGTGATATGCGCGGCGGCCTTCATCAGCCCGGCCCGATGCAGTGCGACCAAGGCGGGCACATAGATCCGCGTGGGTTCCATCAGGGCTCGCCCCAATGTGACCCCAAGGGGAGCATCAGGGGCGGAATCAGGGGCGCCCGCCGGTGCGAAGGGTGTCGTCGCATCCCAGCCGATGCCGCTGGCCTCGACCACGCGCCGTACCAGGGAAAATCCGTTCGAGTGCACGCCGCTGCTGGCCAGCCCCAGGATCGTGTCGCCCGGCGCGACATCGCGCGGCAGCAGGGTCCCGCGTTCGGCGGCGCCGACCGAAAATCCCGCCAGGTCGTAATCGCCCAGGGCATAGAGACCCGGCATCTCCGCCGTTTCCCCCCCGACGAGGGCGCAGCCAGCCTGCCGGCAGCCTTCCGCGATGCCGGCGATGATGGTCCGCGCGGCGGAGACCACCAGTTTTCCGGTAGCGAAATAATCCAGGAAAAACAGCGGTTCCGCGCCCTGCACGACCAGGTCATTGACGCACATGGCCACGAGGTCGATGCCGACTGTATCGTGGATCCCGGTTTCGATGGCGACCTTTAGCTTCGTGCCCACGCCATCGGTCGTCGACACCAGGATTGGATCGACGAAGCCGGCGGCTTTGGGATCGAACAGCGCGCCGAAGCCGCCCAATCCGCCCAACACGCCGGGCCGCGTGGTTGCCCGGGCCAGGGGCTTGATTGCCTCGACCAGCGCGTCGCCGGCTTCGATATCGACGCCGGCGGAACGGTAGTCCAGGCGATTATCGCCGGCCGAGCGGCTGTGGTCTCCGCTGGTCATGGCGGCCCTCGAAAGGTAATCGGTGAAGGAGGGCAGACAGAACCACATGCGGCGGCTAGAACGCAACGGTGGTCCATTCAGAGCAGGGGGCAGATACCATGCCGATCGGCACCAGCCGTGGCGGGCAGAGTGGCAATCGCCCGTCGGCATGGTTCGGCCGGGGCCCGTCCCGGTGGTTCGGCAAGGTCCGCCCAGGCGCCAAGGGCGTGGCGATCCGAGTGGCGGGCAACCAAGGGGTTCCCGATGCCTGACGGCGGCGAATTTGGTCGGACCGTATCCTCGGGATTGCTCACCGCGCCCAACATCGTCACCTTCGCTCGGCTCTGCGCGGTTCCGCTCGCCTTTTGGCTGGTGCTGGAACATCGGCTCGACCAGGCGTTTTTCCTGTTCGTGGCCGCCGGTCTGTCGGACGCCGTGGACGGTTGGCTCGCGCGTCGATATGGCGGCAACGCGATTGGCGCCTTGCTCGATCCCGTGGCCGACAAGGCCCTGTTGGTCACGATGTATGTCACGCTGGCCGCGGTCGATGCCTTGCCGCCCTGGCTGGCGATTCTGGTCGTGTTCCGCGACCTGGTGATCGTCGGGGGCGTGCTGATCCTGGGTGTGCTGGGGCATCCGGTGGTCATCCGGCCGCTTTATATCTCCAAGCTCAACACCATGTTCCAGATTATGCTTGTGGCCGCGATCCTGCTGAAGGCAGGATTTGGCCTTTCCATGCCATGGGTGTGCGAAGCAATGATCTGGGTCGTGGCGGCAACAACATTGGCGTCGGGTGGAGCCTATGTCTGGGTCACCGCGCGCGGTCGATAGCATAGCTCCGAAGGCTCCTCCTGATCCCGGCGTCGCGCCGAGCGAAGCCGCGCCTGTCGCGGGTGGCGGTGGTATCTGGCTGACGACATCGCTCGCCACCCGGTCGATGCGAGGCCAGCGAATCGCCCTCGGCCTTGGCCTGTTGGTCGGTTTGTGGCTTGCGTTGCAGTTGTTCGCATCGGTTCTGACGCCGTTTGTCGCCGCCGCCGTGATTGCCTATGCGCTGGACCCGCCGACGTCTCAACTGACCAAGCTGGGTCTGCCGCGCGGGCTGTCCGCCTTGCTGATGATCCTGCTGTCGTTGACCGCGGTGCTGCTGTTCGCGCTGCTGCTGTATCCTTTGTTGCTCGCGCAGATCGGGCTGTTGGTCTACCGCATCCCGCAATATGCGTTTCTGATTCAGGGCTGGGCACGCGGCATTCTGACCGAGTTGCAGCAGAATTTTGGACCGGAACTGGTCAACGACCGGTTGCGTGACCTTGTCAGCGGCCAGGCGGCCAGCATGCTGAGCATCCTGCTGTCCACGGTTACCGGCGTTATCGGCAGCAGCTTCGCCATCTTCAACGTGCTCAGCCTGGCCGTGGTCACACCGGTGGTCGGGTTCTACCTGCTGCGCGACTGGCCGCATGTCATCAGCATGGTCGATTCGTGGCTCCCGGTTCGCTATGCCACGGTAATCCGGGCCCAGGCGCGGGAGGTCGATCGCGTCCTGTCGGCCTGGGTGCGCGGGCAGGCGTTGTGCTGCTTGATCCTGGCACTGTTTTATGCGGTGGGCCTTAGCATGGCCGGCCTGGACCTGGGCCTGATCGTCGGGCTGACCGCCGGGCTGCTGTCGTTCATCCCGTATGTCGGATCGATCTCGGGCGCCGTCACGTCGATCGGCCTGGCATTGGCGCAATTTCCCGACTGGCGCGGCGTTGCCGTCGTAAGCGGCGTCCTGGTCGTCGGCCACATCCTGGAGGGCTACATCATCTACCCCCGTTTCCTCGGCGACCGGGTCGAGTTGCCTGCCGTCTGGGTGATCTTCGCCCTGTTCGCCGGCGCGGCCGCGTTCGGGTTCGTGGGGGTGATGCTGGCGGTGCCGATCGCCGCGACGATCGGCGTGTTGTGCCGCTTCTGGTTGCGGCGTTATCTGGCGAGCCCGCTCTATTCCGATCCGCCACCACAATGACATGCCCGTGACGACCGGCCGGCAACTGCGCCTGCCGTTCCCGTTTCAACCCGGCTTCGCCGCGGTCGATTTCATGGTGGGCGATTCCAACGAAGCCGCGTTGGCATGGTTGAACCGCACCCAGGATTGGCCCGATCGCCGTCTGGCGCTATGGGGACCCAGTGGCTGCGGCAAGACTCACCTGTTGCATATTTGGGCCGATCGGATGGGTGCGGAGACCTGGCACGGACCAGAGTTGCGGGGAGTGCCGTTGCCGCCGGCATCCGGCGGGATCGCCATCGACGACGCGGATGCACTGGCTGAGGAGCCGGCCCTGCTGCATTTGCTGAACGCCAGCCTCGCCGCCGGGTTGCCGGTGTTGCTGGCGGCGACGCGGGCACCGGCGCGGTGGACCACCCGGTTGCCCGATCTGACCAGCCGGCTGCGGGCGATTACCGCGATCGAGGTTCATACGCCTGAAGATTCGCTGCTACAGGCGTTGCTGGCTCGTCTGCTGGCCGATCGGCAGTTGGCGGTGGCGCCGGCCCTGCAGGATTGGCTGCTGTTGCGGCTGGCGCGCACGCCGGCGGCGTTGCGGGAAGCGGTTCTACGCCTGGATCGGGCGGAGTTGCGGCAGCGTGGACGGATCACCAAGGCCCTTGCCGCGTCGGTATTGGCTGCCATGGATGAAGATTCGATGTCATACGATGGTTCGGACAATGAGCCCAGCAGTCGCGGTGGCGCGCGTCCGGTAGAGACGGGGTAAACCATATGCCGACGAAAAGGCTGCTCCGCATGATACACGATGCCGAAATCGCGCCGCCGGCCCAGATCGCCGGCGAAGCCACGGTTGCCGCCGCATCGCGGCCGGATGGCATCGGCAATCGGTATATCAATCGGGAGCTATCCTGGCTGGATTTCAACCGGCGCGTGGTGGAAGAAGCGGACAATCCGCGTCACCCGCTGTTGGAGCGGGTGCGGTTTCTGTCGATCAGCGCGTCCAATCTCGATGAATTCTACTCGGTGCGGGTGGCTGGACTGATCGGGCAGGCGAAAGCCGGTGTTGCCAATCTTTCGACGGATGGTCTGACTCCCGCCCAGCAACTGGTGGAGATCAGGCGGAGCGCCGAGGCATTGCGGGCGGCTCAACAGCGCTCCGGGCGGGAGCTGATCACGCTGCTGCATGCGGCCGGGATCGAGATTTGCGCGCCGGATTCGCTGTCCGACGACGACCGTATCTGGCTCGATGCCTGGTTCATGGAACGCGTGTTTCCGGTGCTGACCCCGCTGGCCATCGACCCGGCGCATCCGTTCCCGTTCATCTCCAACATGGGCCTGGTGATGGCGCTGTTGCTGGTGCGAGAGATCGATGGCGTCGGCATGCGCGGCCTGTTGCCGCTGCCGAACCAGGTGGAACGCTTCATCCGGCTGCCCCCGGCGCCGACCGGCCAAGGGGGCGGCCAGGGGGGCGGCCAAGGGAGCGGCCAGGGGAGCAGTCAGGGGAGCGGCCATGGTCCGATCCGCTTCGTGCTGCTGGAACATCTGGTGATCATGTTCCTGGAGCGAATCTTCCCGGGCTTCCAGCTGACCGGCAAGGGCCTGTTCCGGGTCATTCGCGACACGGACGTCGAGTTCGAGGAAGAAGCCGAGGACCTGGTGCGATCCTATGAGACCGCGCTGAAGCGTCGCAGGCGTGGGGTCGCGATCCACCTGGAACTCGATACCGAAATGCCGTCGGAACTGTGCACCCTGGTGATGGACGCGCTGAACGCCTCGGTCGACGAGGTGTATCCTCAGCGCGGCCTGATGGGCGTGGTCGACCTTACCCAGTTGATTGTCGACGATCGCCCGGACCTGCTGTTCCCGCCCTTCACCCCGCGCTTCCCGGAACGCATCCGCGATTTCGGCGGCGACTGTTTCGCGGCGATCCGCGCCAAGGATATCGTCGTCCACCATCCGTATGAAAGCTTCGATGTCGTCGTCCAGTTCCTGCGTCAGGCCGCGCAGGATCCCAATGTCGTCGCGGTCAAGCAGACGCTGTATCGCACCAGCCGCGACAGCACGATCGTCAAGGCGCTGATCGAAGCCGCCGAGGCCGGCAAATTCGTCGTCGCCATGGTGGAACTGCGTGCACGCTTTGATGAAGAAGCCAACATCCGCCTCGCCCGCACCATGGAAGCGGCCGGCGTGCAGGTGGTCTACGGCTTCACCGAACTCAAGACCCACGCGAAATTGTCGCTGGTGGTCCGGCGAGAGGCGGGGACCTTGCGGTCCTATGCCCATTTCGGCACCGGCAACTACCATCCGATCACGGCGCGCATCTATACGGACCTCAGTTTCTTCACCAGCGATCCGGCGCTGACCCGCGACGCCGCGCGCCTGTTCAACTTCATGACCGGCTATGCCCGACCGGCGGCGATGGAGGAGCTCGGGTTCAGTCCAATCGCCACGCGCGATGCCCTGCTGGCCGACATCCAACGTGAGATCGAATTCGCCAAGGCCGGCCGCCCCGCCTCCATCTGGCTGAAGATGAACAGTCTGGTCGACCGTCAGTTGATCGAGGCCTTGTATGAGGCCTCCGCCGCCGGGGTGAAGACGGTCGCCGTGGTCCGCGGCATCTGCTGCCTCCGGCCGGGCGTTCCTGGCCTGTCGGAGAATATCCGGGTCCGGTCCATTGTCGGACGCTTCCTGGAGCACAGCCGGATTTATGCATTCGGCAACGGCTACGCCCTGCCGAGCCGGCATGCGCGGGTCTATATCAGTTCGGCTGATTGGATGGAGCGCAATATGGACTGGCGCGTGGAAACCCTGGTGCCGATCCACAATCCTACCGTGCACGAGCAGATGCTTGATCAGATCATGGCCATCAATCTGAAGGATACCTTGCAAACATGGGAACTGCGGGCCGATGGCGGTTGGAAGCGTGTGACGCCCGGCAGGCGGCCGGTGTCCGCGCATGAATATTTCATGGTCAACCCGTCCCTGTCGGGCCGCGGTTCGGCGCTGCATGGGCCGTCCATCCCCTCTCCGCTGCCCGAGAGCCGCCGTCAGGATCGGGTGAACCAGGACTGACACATGCCCTTTTCACCGCCTGCCAGGCAGCCACGATGCGGCGTGGTCGATCTTGGTTCAAATTCCGTGCGTCTGGTTGTCTATGAGGGACACCGGCGCAATCCGTCGATCATCTTCAACGAGAAGGCGGTCCTGCGACTCGGGCAGGGGCTGCAGGAATCCGGCTTTCTGAACGAGGACGGCATGCGTCAGGCGCTGACCGTGATGCATCGCTATCACGCGGTCGCCCGCGCCATGGGGGCGGAACCGTTCGAGGTTCTGGCGACGGCCGCGGTGCGTGACGCCCATAATGGCTCCGATTTCGTCGCCGATCTGCGGAACCGCATGAATGGCGTGCCCATCCATGTGCTGTCCGGACACCAGGAGGCCGGGTTCTCGGCGGAAGGTTTGCTGTGCGGCATCCCGGCGGCGGACGGGATTCTGGCCGATATCGGTGGCGGCTCCCTGGAGGTGGTGCAGTTGAACGCGGGCCGCCCGGGTCTTTCGCAGACCTTGCGGTTGGGCGTCATCCGGCTGACGGAGCGGTCGGGCGGCGATCTGGTGCAGGCCCGGATGATCGCCGAATCCGACATGGCCACCGTCCCTTGGCTGTCCGAAGGCAACGGGCGCGATCTTTATCTGGTCGGCGGCGCGTGGCGGGCGCTGGCGCGCATTCACATGGCCCAGACCGAATATCCGCTTCCCATGGTGCATCACTACGTCATCGGGCGAGAGGAAGCCCGTGAACTTGCCGGACAGATCGCCAATGCCAACCGGAAATTGCTGGAAAAACTGCTCGGCGCACCTCGGCGACGATTGGACGACCTGCCGCTGGCAGCCACCGTGTTACGGCGGCTGGTGCGCGTGACGGGTGTCCGCCGCGTCGTGTTCAGTGCCAACGGTCTGCGCGAAGGCTGGTATATGCGGCGCATGTCGCCGGAGATACGCCAGCAGGATCCGTTGCTGGCGGCAGGCCATGAACTGGCGGCGCAGCATGGCCGGGACCCGGCTCTGCCGCCCGCGCTGCTCGTGTGGACCGACCCGCTGTTCCAGGACGAAACCCGGGCTGACCGTCAGTTGCGGGAGGTTGCCTGTTGGATGTCCGATGTTGGCAGCCACGACCATCCGGAATTCAGAGCGGAGCAGGCGTTCAATCGCGTGCTGCGACAGCCAGGGGTCGGGTTGGATCATCCATCTCGGGCGTTCCTCGCGATGGCCATCGCGCTGCGCTACGAGGCGGACCTGAATGCCGCCTATTTGCAATCCACGCGCGTTCTGCTGACCCCGGACGCCGCGCGCAGGGCCGAAATCCTGGGGGTTGCCCTGCGGTTGGCCTACACCTTGTCGGCAGGCACGTTGGATTTGCTGGCGGCGGCAACCTTGCGGGTGGAACGCTCCGCCCTGGTGCTGCAACTGCACGAAAACAGCGGCGTCTTCGTCGGGGAAAGCATCATGCGCCGACTGGATCGGCTGGCCCTGGCGGTTGGATTGCCAGGAACGATGGAGGTTGCGCCCTGAGTGCGGTTCGGGCTGATGCCCAGCGGCACGCGCCACGATGGCACCAGGCACGCTGGCTGGGGCGGGAGGGATCGAACCTCCGAATGACGGAATCAAAATCCGTTGCCTTACCGCTTGGCGACGCCCCATCCGCGCTCAGGTGATAGGTCGCGTCGCGCGCCGCGTAAAGGGAGAACAACGCCTCGGGTCAGGCAATCGGGGAAGGACGTCGTGCCCGCGTGGGTCAGCCGGCGGCGCCACCCCATGCCCACCAGCCCGGCCGACTGATCGCATCGGCCGCCCGTTCGGCGGAACTGGCATCCGGGAACAACCCAAAACAGGTTGCCCCCGAACCGCTCATGCGCGCCAGCAGACAGTCCGGCGCCGACGAGATTGCCGCCAGCACCTGGTCGATCGGCGGACACAGCCGGATCGCCGCCGCCTGCAGGTCGTTGTGCGTATCGGCAAGATCGGCGGCCAACGCATGGGCGTCGGGCCAGCCGTCCGCCAGGCTCGCGGGTAGAGAAAATCCGGGATCGCGCGATCTGAATACCGCCGGGGTCGATACCGCCACCCCGGGGTTGACCAGCACCAGCCCGCACGATGGCAGCATGGGCGCGGCTTCCAATCGTTCGCCGATCCCGCTCATGCGGGTGGTACGGCTGGCCAGGCAGACGGGAACATCCGCCCCAAGCCGCTGGGCGATGCAATGCAGCAGCGCTGGGTCGGGTTGCAGGTCCCAAAGCTGGGTCAGCAGGCGCAGAGCCGCCGCCGCATCGGCCGAACCGCCGCCAATCCCCGATGCGATCGGCAGGTTCTTGTGCAGGATCAGATTCGCTTTCGGCGTAATTCCAACCGAACGCGCCAGCAGATGCGCGGCCCGCAGCACCAGATTGTCCGACTCCTTCGCCAGCCCGGCGGCAAACGGACCGGTGACCGAAAGCGATAGATCGTCCGCGGCGAACGCCTCCAACCGATCGCCGCATGCGGCGAAGGCCACGAGACTGTCCAGCAGATGATATCCGTCTTCCCGTCGGCCGAGGATATGGAGAAAAAGGTTGACCTTGGCGGGCGCGGCCTGACCCGTCATCGCGGGTCTCGGCCGGGTCGGCATCGGATCGGCATGCAACGCGCCGCCGGCTACTGGCCGGCCGCGACCGATCCGCCGGCCGGCGCCCCAATCGGCTGCGTGCCTGGTGGCGGGTTCAGCTTCGCTTCCAGCTTGGCGATGTCGTCCGGCGGTGGGTTGAGTGTCAGTGCCCGACGCCATTGATATTGGGCCTCTATCTTTCGGCCGACCGCCCAGTATGCATCACCGAGATGGCCGTTGATGGTGGGGTCGTCCGGCTCCAGCTCCACCGCGCGTTCCAAGGTCTTTACCGCTTCCTGTATGGCACCCTGCCGGAACAGGACCCAGCCCAGACTGTCGATGATGGCCCCATCGTTCGGCCGTCGCTGCGCGGCTTTCTGCAACATCTCCCGCGCGCGATCGAGGTTCAGTCCTTTGTCCGCCCAGGAATATCCCAGGTAGTTCATTACCAGTGGCTGTTCCGGCGCCAAGGTCAGGGCAAACAGGAAGTCGGCTTCCGCTTTCGGCCACTGATTGCTGCGCTCAAACGAAATACCGCGGCTGTAATACATCACCCAGTCGTTGCGGGTCGGCCGGGCGACACGGGCGATCGCGCGATCATAGGCGGCGATTGCTTCGTCATGCCGTTGTTTGGTTCGGTAAAGATCACCCAGTTGCAGGTCCGGCAACGGACTGTCCGGATAATCGGTGCTCATTTGCCGCAAATCTGCCACCGCTGCGTCGGTCTTGCCCGTGCGATCCTGCAACGCCACCCGCCGCAACCGGACAACCGCTGACAACGGGTCCCGCAAGGTGACAGCGGCCAACATGGCCAGGGCGGCTTCCGGATGGCGCTGCACCACCAGGATTTCCGCCGCGGCCAGCCGAGCGGCGGTGAGGTCCGGGCGGATATCCAGTGCCAGGCGCAACATCACAAGCGACAGGTCGTTCGCGTTCTGGGACGTCAGGGCCGAAGCGAACGCGATGTAGGCCTCCGCCATGCCATCCGTCGGGGTGCCCACGGGCCTGGTGGTCACGGACTGCAACAACGCCGGCAACGCGATCTGCGCATCGTTGGAAGTGCCCGCCAATCCCGCCAGGGTTGCCTGGGCCTCGGCCGGGTGGCCGGAGCGGACCTGCCAACTCGCCAGGATCTGCGCGACCCGCACGCTGGATGAGCCGAATTCGGTGCGAACGATCCGGTAGTACTTGTCCGCATCGTCCCGTCGGTTCGCGGCGTCGGCAATCAACGCGGCATGCAAGGCGAATGTCGGGCGAGACCGTTGTACGTCGACGAACGGGCGCAGGACCGTCAGTGCTTCATCGGTCCTGCCGTCCGCGTGCAAGGACCAGGCTAACAGCAGGGGCTGCAAGACCTGGGTCAACCCCTGGCGCGGCAAACTGCTCATGCGGCGTTCGGTCGCCTTCCAGCGGCCTGCCTTCGCATCGACATTGGCAAGCAGCAATTGAGCGACCGGATTGTCGGGCAGCCTGCGGGCCAGCGTCGTCGCTTCCGGTCGGCCGGTGTTAAGGCATGCGACGAAGGCTTGCGTGGTCACTTCCGGATCGTCGGGCGCCGCGGCGTGTGCCTTCAGCAGGTCGTTGCATGCCGTTACCGCGTCCGTGCGCTGCAGCGCATAGCGGCCCGCGAGGTAGTTCCCAAAGGCCCCGGTCGGAGCAAATCGGTCGACGCGTCCGCGCGACCTGGGGCCGGGATCGGACGCGGCGCAGGCCGACAGCACCGTCAGGCCCAAAAGCAGAACACGGCGGAGATTGCGTGCATTGGACATTCGCAATCCGTAGCACCCGGCTTTTCCGGTGTCATGAGAATTGCGATTTGTCGCGGGGATTGTTGCCGCGGGGATTGTTGCGGCGGGGATTGCGGGCGCCGTCGTCGGAAGATCATCCGTCACCCGCGTATGCCAGGTTTGTAAAGTCTTTTTAATCAATCACACCCAGGCTATACCTAAACCAGCGACGGAACCCGCGCCCGAGGTGCAGACAACGATGGCCGCCCGATCACCGACACTGGAGGCCCGCCGGCTGGCCTCTCCGGCGCTGATGGCCCTGATGGGCCGGCGCACAGCCGAACTCGGCGGTTTCGCCCTGGGCCTGCTCGGCCTTGCGCTGCTGGTCGCCATGTTCGACTACCATCCGTCCGACCCGTCGTTGAACACGGCCACCACGGGCCATACCAAGAACCTGACCGGACCGGTCGGGGCGGTCGTTGCGGATATCCTCGTTCAGGGCTTCGGGTTGGCCGGAATGCTGCCCGGCATCGCCCTGCTGGCTTGGGCGTGGCGGATCGCGTCCCGTCGAGGCCTGGGTAGTCCAGCCGCGCGGATCGCCAGTCTGTTGGCAGCCTTACCCGTGCTGGCGGCGTTCTTCACGCTTTGTCTCACCCCCATGGGAATCGCCTGGCCGGCCATCGTCGGACCGGGCGGGGCCATCGGCCAACTGTTGTCCGAAACCGCCATTGGCGCGGGGCGCGACCTGGCTGGCCCTATCGGCGTCACCTCCGTCTGGTTCCTCGCCGTTGTGCTGACGCTCATCCTCACCTTCGCCGCGCTCGGCCTTTCCACCGGGGAATGGCGCACGGCGGGCCGGGGCCTGTGGCGGGTGGGACGCTTCTCCGTCTCTGGCGGGCGCCAAGCTGGCCATGCGATGGCGCGCGGTGCCAGCGGCGTCGGGGCGGCATCATCCTGGGTGACCGGCATGTTTGCCGGACGACCGGGACTGGGAATTGCCCGGGAACCGGCCCCGGCCCCGGCCCCCGAATCAGACCATCCGCCCGCGGTCGGTTCATCCGCCCCCGCCCCCAAGGTCATCCGCCCGGAACCGCCGGTTCGAACCGACCGCCTGATCGCCCCGCCCGTCGAGGTTCCGCCCATCGCGACCGTCAGCGCGCCGCCACGGGTCAAGCAACCGCCGCCGTCCAAACTGAAAGCCCAACAGCCCAGCCTGCCGCTGACGGAAGCCGGCTGGCGGTTTCCCGATCTGTCGCTGCTGGTCGCACCGCCGCCGCGGGCCGCCTCGGGGCCGAGCGAGGAGGCGTTGCAGGCGAATGCGAGGCTGTTGGAGACGGTGCTCGACGATTACGGCGTCAAGGGCGCGATCGTGGAGATTCATCCGGGGCCCGTCGTGACCCTCTATGAACTGGAACCAGCCCCCGGCATCCGCAGCGCGCGGGTGATCGGCCTGGCGGACGACGTGGCGCGCAGCCTGTGCGTGACCGCCGTGCGTATCGCCACCGTCCCAGGCCGCAACGTGATCGGCATTGAAGTACCGAACAGCAAGCGGGAAACAGTGTATCTGAGCGAAATCCTGGCCAGCGATGAGGTGCAGAAACATACCGGGCGGCTGTCGCTGGCGTTGGGCAAGGATATCGGCGGCACGTCCATCGTCGCCGATCTGGCGCGCATGCCGCATCTGATGATCGCGGGCACCACCGGATCCGGCAAATCCGTCGGTGTGAACGCGATGATCCTGTCGCTGCTGTATCGCCTGTCGCCCGACCAGTGCCGGCTGATCCTGATCGACCCGAAAATGCTGGAACTGTCGATCTATGAGGGCATTCCTCATCTGATGGCGCCGGTCGTGACCGAACCCGCCAAGGCCGTCACCGCGCTGAAATGGACCGTTCGCGAAATGGAGCGTCGCTACCGCGCCATGAGCCAGTTGGGCGTGCGCAATATCGCCGGGTACAACGACCGCGTGGCGGAGGCTCGGTCGAAGGGAGAGGTCGTCACCCGCCGCGTGCAGACCGGCTTCGACCCGGACACCGGCCGCCCGACCTTCGAGGAACAGCCCCTCGCGCTGGAAACCCTGCCGTTCATCGTGGTCGTGGTCGATGAAATGGCGGACCTGATGATGGTGGCGGGCAAGGAGATCGAGGCCGCCGTGCAACGTCTGGCGCAGATGGCCCGTGCGGCCGGCATCCATGTGATCATGGCCACGCAGCGCCCGTCCGTCGATGTCATCACCGGCACCATCAAGGCCAATTTCCCGACCCGCATCAGCTTCCAGGTGACGTCCAAGATCGACAGCCGGACGATCCTCGGCGAGCAAGGCGCCGAACAGCTTCTCGGCCACGGCGACATGCTCTACATGGCGCCCGGCGGACGCCTGACTCGCGTCCACGGTCCGCTTGTCACCGATATCGAGGTCGAACGCGTCGTCGAGCACCTCCGCGCCTTGGGCGAGCCCGACTATCTCGACTCGGTCACCGAAGACGACGACACCGTCATGCAGACGTTCGGCGGCGGCGAGGACGGCGATCTCTACGGCCAAGCCGTCCAGTTGGTGCGGCGCGAACGCAAGGCCTCCACCAGTTTCATCCAACGCCACCTGCAGATCGGCTACAACCGGGCGGCGCGCCTGATCGAACAGATGGAGGCCGAGGGCATCGTCAGCCGGTCCGACCGGGTCGGACGGCGCGAGGTCCTGGGCCTCGACTAGGACCGCGCCGGGGCGGCGCCCTTTTCTCTCCCCGTCGGACCGTCCGCTCCGTATCTGGTATACTGGGACGGCAGCGACGCGCCTTCGGCCACGGCTCGCGATGCCGGGAGGTAATCCATGAACCGCTCGCAGTTCTTGAGGCTTGCGCTCGCGTCGGCCGCCGTGCCGCTCGGCGCCGCCCTGGTGGCGCGATCGGGCTCGGCGCAAGGGACGGACGACTTGGCCGGGCGGGTCGTCCGCCTCAAAGGCTCGGCCTCGGCTATGCAAGACTCGGTGCCGCGGCCGCTCAAGGTGGACGAGGCCATTTTTCGGGGCGACGTGATCTCGACGGGACGCGAGGCGCGCCTCGAGATGAAAATGCTCGACGACACCGTCGTCACGCTCGGCGAACGAACCGTGTTCGTGGTCATCGACTACGTCGGGGGCGGGCCCACGCCCAAGGCGGCCATGCGTCTGATCGACGGCGTGTTGACCTTGGCCTCCGGAGCCATCGCCGCGGCGTCCGGCGGATCCATGCGGATTGCGACCGAGGTCGCGACCGTCGGCATCCGCGGCACCACCGCGTGGGTCGGCAAGCTGACCGACGAACTGGAAATCGGACTTCTGACGGAAGGCCGGGTAACGGTGGAAAATGGTGGGGGTCGGGTCGAACTAACCCAACTCGGCCATGGGACGCGGATCCCCAATTGGGCCGAAGCGCCGACGGCGCCGATTAATTGGGGTGGGCCCAAGCTCGAACTGGCGACACAGAGGGTTCGGTTCTGATCCGTCCCGTCGGTTGCGGCGCCTCGGCCCGGCCGATCCGATGAACGCCTGGCAAGAAGATTGAACCGCCGATTCGGTTAACCTTATATTTGGTCGTGGGGGCCTAGGATTCGGTACTCCGTGCGGTCGTCCCGACCGCCACCCTGCCCGTGAGATCTGGCGGTTCGCCGTGAAACGATCGTTGGCCGCGTTCGCCGTCGCGTCCCTTGTCGCCGAGTCCGCCGTCGCCGCCGACGCGACGGAGAAGATCGGCAACTGGGACTATTTGTCGACCACGAGTCCGGCGGGCGGGCGGGCGAGCTTCGTGGCAGCGGTCAGGAGCGAGCACGGGATTCTTGCGTTCAAGTGCGATTCGCCCGGCGCGAATTCGGTGTACGCCGGTTTCTACGCGAAGCAGGATCAAGGGTTGTACGACAAGCCGACGGCGCACACGTTCGATCAAACGCGCGCGGTCACGATCGCCGATGCGCTCAAGGACGCCGAAACGTTCGTGATCAACGCCCGGACGTCGGACGAGGTCGTCAAGACCGAATTCAACGTGACCGGGGCCGACGCGGCGATGGTTCGCCTGATGATCGACTGCAAGAACTGAATTCGCGACGCCGGCGCGCGGCGCACGGTTCTGGGCCTCGACTGGAGCCAATTCCGTTCGCGTCGCATCATCCCGTCACCCTCCCGCCGGCGGGGGTCCCTTCCTCTCCCGCCTCGCGGGAGAGGGCCGGGGTGAGGGGGCGACCGCACCCGATCGGTTTCCGCTCTAGGATCGCCGACCGCCATCCCGCCTCTGAACTCTCCCGATCCGGCGGCGCGCGCTCTATAGTGCGACCATGACGATGACGCGCCTCGGACGAATTTTCCTGACCATCGCCAGCGTCTTCGCCGGCACCCTGGGATTCGCCGGCGCCGCCGAGCGTCCGGTTCCGGTCGTCACGGTCGATGCCGGCGAGATCGCCCGCCTCGAGGCCTATCTCAACGGCCTGCGCACCGTGCAGGCGCGCTTCATCCAAGTCGCGTCGGACGGCAGTTATTCCGAAGGCGCCTTGTCTCTCTCCCGGCCCGGACGGATGCGCATCGACTACGACGCGCCGGTGCCGATCGAGATCGTCGCCAATCGCGGCTCGATCGTTTATCACGACAAGAAGCTCGAGCAGGTCAGCTACATCGACACCGATTCGACGCCGGCCGGATTTCTGCTCAGCGACCGCGTGTCCTTCGCCGACAAGGTCCGGGTCGTCGCCTACGAAAAAGCCGCCAGCGCCATTCGCATCAGCCTGGTCCGCGACGACGATCCCGCCGCCGGCAGCCTGACCCTGGTCTTCGCCGATCAGCCGCTCGAGCTCAAAAAATGGGTCGTGACCGACGCCCAAGGCATCGTGACGACGGTGTCGCTGATCGCCACCCGCTTCGGGGCCGCCGTCGATTCCGCGTTGTTCGAGTTCACCAACCCCTACATCGGGAAACGCTCGGAATAGCTCCGAAAAGCCGGCCCGGCAGGCTTGAATTCGAAGCCGCTCCGACCCACATGGACGGCATGTGGGGGGTCGCCCCTCGCG
>CAMBXJ010000028.1 GCA_945871455.1 Asaia bogorensis | reverse complement strand
GGTCCGGGTAGGCCCCAGGAATTCAAACGACGATGGTCCGGTTCCAAGGGCCGTCGCCCTTGGTGGGGGTCCAGGGGGCAAAGCCCCCTGGTCGGGGTCCGGGGCGGAAGCCCCGCCCTACCACCCCTCAACCCTGGAAACCGCTCACCCAAGCTCCGCTTCCGCCTCCATTGCCAGATGTCCCGCCTGGTTGCTCGCCCACAGCGCCACCTTGCCATCCTCCAAAGGTTTGCCCGAAACCGCGAACGGAGCAATATCGAACAGCGGACTGACCGCCCGAAACCGGAACGACCGCAGCGGTGCCGAGACATTTCGCCGCAGCAGATCGACCAGCAAGGTCGCAATCAACGGCCCGTGCACGATCAGGCCGGGATAGCCTTCCTCGGTGGTGACATAGCGGCGATCGTAATGGATCCGATGGCTGTTGAACGTCAGCGCCGAGTAGCGGAACAGCAGCACGTCGTCCGGCACGATATCGCGTCGCCACACCGCGCCATCCGGGGCCGGTCGCGGCTTGGCCGGAGGCTCGTTCGGGCCGGGCGCGTCGCGATAGACGATGTCATGCTCCTCGGTCAGAACCGCCCCGTTCGGGCCTGCGACTTCATGACGCACCAGCACGAAGCACAGGGCGCCGGCGCGACCCTCCTTGACCGTGACATCAGCGACGGTGGATGTGCGGGTGATCGTGTCGTCGACGCCAACCGGCGCGTGGAAGGTGAACCGCCCGCCCGCCCACATGCGTCGCGGCAGCGGCACCGGCGGCAGGAAGCCGCCACGCTTCGGGTGCCCGTCCGGCCCGATCTCGGATGCCTGCACGATCGGCAGAAAATAGAGCCAATGCCACAGCGGCGGCAGTGGATCGCCCGCCGCGGGCCGCCGATCGTCGCGATCCAGCGTCGCGGACAGCGCGGCCATGGGCACGGCGGTGACGCGGTCGGTCAGCACCTCCCGCCGGCCGATCCAGGAACGCAGATGATCGATATCGAGGCTCATGGAGTAGCGGCTCCCGGGACGACGGCTTGCGCCTCTATTTCAACTTTCAGGTCCGGCAGCACCAGGGCGGTGACGCCAACCAGGGTGGAAGCCGGGCGGTGCGGCCCGAAATAGCGCTGGCGGGCTGGATTGATCAGGCCGCGATCGTTCACGTCTGTCAGGTAGACGTTGACCTTCACCACGTGTTCGGCGCCCGCTCCCGCGGCTTTCAGGCAGGCATCGACGGCTGCGAGGGCGATATCGAACTGCTCCGCCACGCCGTCGGGGATCGATCCGTCCGCCGCCACGCCGACCGCGCCCGACACCCAGATCAAGTTCCCGGCCCGCACGACATGGCAATAGTGGCTGACCGGTTCAAGTTGACCGTCAACCATCAGGCGTTGGATTGTCGACATCGTCGTGTCCTCATATTGCAGGGTTGGTCTAGCAGGGTTCGGGGGGGCGATCGGGCCACGCCTGCCGGCCGAGGCGCGGCCAAAAGGGCACCCGAAGGCGGCCAACCTGGCAACCATGCCGATATCGGGGCCAATCGGGAAGGCCTCACCGACCGGGCCGATCCAGTCGTTTCAGGGCCTGTCGGATGCTCCGCTGACCGATGGCACCAGACGGCGCCGATGTCAGGCTTGCATTTCATCCCCCCTTAACCTACTTAACACGTTCACCCGAAGCCAAGCCCGGAGCAGCAGCGCATGGCGCGTGTCACAGTTGAAGATTGCGTCCAGAAAGTCCCGAACCGCTTTGAGCTGGTTTTGCTCGCGGCACAGCGTTCCCGCAACTTGAGCCGTGGTGAGGAACTGACGGTCGATCGCGACAACGACAAGAACCCCGTCGTAGCGCTGCGAGAGATTGCTGATGAGACCATCGATCTCGGCCGGATCGAACAGGACCTGATCAAGTCACTGTCCCGCGCGCCGGAGCCCGAGCCCGCCGACGAGGAAGTGCTGGACCTGATCCCCACCGACCAGAATATTTTCGGCCTTCAGGACGTGAGCGCCGAGGAAGAATCGGTTGGCCTGCCGCTGGAGAACGAGGATATCTCCCCCGAAGACATGGAAGCGGCCATCGAGGCGGAACTCGGCGGCCGAGCGCGTCGGTAGAAGATGAGCGGCGGGGGGATCGGAGGCGAGGCACCGCGGCCCGCACCGGCCCCTCCGGCGTTGCCCATCGCACGCGCACCCGACGGTCTTGCGTCGGGCGATCCGTCCAACCCCGTCCGCCCCGCCATCATCCGACAGTTCGAACTGACGGAGAAGGTTCATGCGTATGACCCGAAGGCCGATACGGGTCTGATCGACGCCGCCTATGTGCTGGCGATGCAGGCGCACGGCACGCAGCGGCGCGACAACGGCGATCCCTACATCACCCATCCCGTCGCCGTGGCCGATATCCTGGCGGGTTATCGGCTCGATACCGCTTCGATCGCGACCGGCCTGTTGCATGATGTGATCGAGGACACGCCGATCAAGCTGCCGGATATCGAGGCACGGTTCGGCAAGGAAATCGCGGGCCTGGTCGATGGCGTGACCAAGCTGACCCGGTTGGAGTTGCAGTCGGATCGCACCAAGCAGGCGGAGAATTTCCGCAAGCTGGTACTGGCCATGAGCCGCGATATTCGCGTGTTGCTGGTGAAGCTGGCCGACCGGCTGCACAACATGCGCACCCTGCATTTCGTGCGCAACGACGACCGCCGAAAACGCATCGCGCGGGAGACGATGGAGATTTACGCGCCTCTGGCCGAACGCATCGGCATGGACGCGGTCAAAACCGAACTGCAAACCCTGGCCTTCACCCAGCTTGAACCTGAAGCCTACGGCACAATTCAGGCGCGGCTGAACTTCCTGCGCGGGCAGGGCGCGGACGTGATCGACGAGGTTCGTGGCGAGTTGGTCCGCGTCTGTCGGGAATCCGGGGTCGATATCATCGACGTGACCGGCCGGGAGAAATCCCCCTACTCGATCTGGGAGAAGATGCATCGGCGCAATGTTGCCTTCGAGCAACTGTCCGACATCATGGCCTTCCGCGTCGTGGTGCGCACGAAGGGCGATTGCTATGGGGCGTTGGGCGCCGTGCATTCCGCCTATCCGGTGATTGCCGGGCGGTTCAAGGATTATATCTCGACCCCGAAATCGAACGGCTATCAGAGCCTGCATACGGGCGTTACGTTGCGGGAGCCGCTGAACCAGAAGATCGAAATCCAGATCCGTACGCCCGAGATGAACGACGTGGCGGAAAACGGCGTCGCGTCGCATTGGATTTACAAAACCAACGACGCGAAGATCGACATGCGGGAAACCCAGCGCTTTCGCTGGGTGCAGGATCTGTTGGAAATCCTGGAGAACTCCGCGCCGGATGAATTCCTGGAGAACACCAAGCTCGAACTCTATGCCGACCAGGTGTTTTGCTTCACGCCGAAGGGGCAGTTGATCCAGTTGCCGCGCGGGGCGACGTCGGTCGATTTCGCCTATGCGGTGCACAGCCAGGTTGGCGATACCTGCGTTGGCGCCAAGATCAACGGACGCCTGCTGCCGCTGCGCCATGTGCTGCAAAACGGCGACCAGGTGGAGATCATGACGGCGCGCGGTGGCACGCCGTCGCCTCAGTGGGAACGTTTTGTCGTCACCGGCAAGGCGCGGGCGCGCATCCGTCGTTTCATCCACCAGGAACAACGCCAGCAGAGCCGCGACGCCGGGCGGGCGGAACTGACCAAGGCGTTCCGTCAGGCTGGGGTGGATGGATCGGAAAAGGCGCTGGAACCGGCGTTGAAGGCGCTGAAATTCGGGGCCGTGGACGATCTGTATATCTCGATCGGCAACGGCAACACGATGCCGCGGGATGTGGTGAACGCCGCGTATCCGGAATTGCGCCAGACCGCGCGGGCGCCGCGGATGATCCCGCCGATGCTGGCGCGGGGCGGGCGATCACCCACGAGGCTGGATAACGACATGCCGCTGACCGGGCTGGTGCCGGGCATGGCCTATTCCTTCGCGGGGTGTTGCCATCCGGTCCCAGGGGACGAGGTCGTGGGGATCGTGACTACCGGCAAAGGCGTAACGATCCATGGGCGGGAATGCCAGACCCTGACCGCGTTTGCCGCGACGCCGGAGCGGTTTATCGACGTGGATTGGAACTATGAGGTGCTGGGCAAGGGCGGCGCGTCCGGCAAGCCGCCGGGCCACACGGCGCGGATCAGCGTGATCGCGGGGAATGAGCCGACGGCATTGGCCAGCCTGACGAATGCGATCGCCAAGCAGGATGGCGCCATCGCCAACCTGAAAATCGTCAACCGCCAGCAGGATTTCATGGAGGCGCTGGTGGATGTCGACGTGCGCGATGTCGGCCATCTGTCGAAGGTGATCGTCGGACTGCGCAGCATGGCCGGGGTGAAGAGCGTGGAACGGGCGACCGGATGATGGCTGCGGGCGACCGGGTGATGGTGGCGGGCGACCGGGTGATGGTAGCGGGCGACCGGGTGATGGTAGCGGGCGACCGGGTGATGGTAGCGGGCGACCGGGTGATGGTAGCGGGCGACCGTGTGATGGTGGCGGGCGACCGTGTGATGGTGGCGGGCGACCGGGTGATGCTTCCCGCGATTGGCTGGCCGAGGCGGCGCATCCGCTTGGTCGTGTCGGCGAGCGTGACCAAGTGATTCTCGGCCTGGGATCCGATATCTGCGACATCCGCCGGATTGAAGCGGCGATCGCCCGCCATGGAGACCGGTTTCTCTGCCGTGTCTTCACTGACCGCGAGCGCGGCAAAGCCAGCCGGCGTAACGCAAAAAGCCAGGCGGCGACGTTCGCAAAGCGGTTCGCCGCGAAGGAGGCGGCGGCGAAGGCGTTGGGAACCGGGTTCCGCCAAGGTGTGTTCTTCTCGGACCTTGGCGTGGAGAATCTCCCCAGTGGACAGCCAACCCTGGCAATAACCGGTGGCGCCGCTCGGCGTCTCCTGGCGATCACGCCCCTCGGAATGGTCGCTCAGGTGGCCCTGTCAATGACAGATGAGTATCCATACGCCTTCGCCCAGGTGATCGTTTCGGCGATACCGGTTGCGTCCACAATACCAACGCCGCCGACCACTGACCGCTGACCGACGCACCGCCCCCACCGCCATTGCCGGGTTCGACCCGGCAACCTGCGCTTCAACGGCGCGGGGTGTAGGACCGTGGGGGGCGTCCCTGAGTCATTTTGTCTCGCCCGGTCGGTATAACCAGTCAAATCACCGCTTCGAGAAATCCACCACCGCCGCGAACCCCGTCTCCGTTCCCACTGCAAGCCACACCCCATCCGCGCTCCAGGTCAGCGCCGTCACGCGTCCGTGCTCGGGCGGCACCACCGGCAGGATGCGAGACGACGTGGTATCCGCGATCACCACCAACCCGTCGGTGAAGCCTCCGGCGACCATGTCCTGCGCCGGATGGCACGCCACCTGGCTGCACATGATCCCGTCTCCACCGGCCAGTTCCATGGGCGCCTTGCCCATCGGCCCGCCGCCGAAGAACGGCCACAGCACCATGCAATCCGCCCCGCTGCTCGCCAGCCATTTGCCCCCCTTGCTGAACGACAGGGACTCGCATTTCGACGGGTAGCCGCTCATGCGCATATGCTGCCCGTCGGACAGGCGCCAGCCATGCAGCGCATTCTCCTGCATGGAGGTGACGACGGCATCCCCATCCGGATGAAACGCCAGGGCGGTATGGCTGCCCTTCCATTCCAGGCGCCGCGGATTGTCGGACTTGGACGCCACGAACCAGATCGTCACGCCGTTGTAGTGCGACACCGCGACCCGCCTGCCCTTGGTGTCGAAGGCCAGCCCGGTGACGGACGACGGGTGCGTCCATTCCTTTATTTTCTGGCCGGCTTCATCATACAGATGCACCAGTTTGCCGACGCTGGCGGCGATCAGGCCTTTGCCCTTCTCGGCGGCATGGACGGCGACCTGCTCCACCCATTTCATGCCGAATTTGGCAATGTCGGTTACGGTCCCCGCCGCGTCGATCCGGCGTAGCTGACCGTCATCCCCGCCCGAGACGAAGCCATTGCCCCGGGTATCCGCGCTCAACGCCAGGGCCGCGCCGTCATGCACCGCGACGCTGTCCCAGGCCTCGGGGTCGTCCAGCCGCACGATCCGCAACGTGCCGTCGCCCAGGGCGAACGCCACGGAGCGGCTGTCGCGGGAAAACCGCGCGGATACCACGAAGGCGTCCAGCGACCGTTGCGTGCCGCGTGTTTCAATCAGGAATCGGGCGGCGGTGGTCTGGCTCATGAGGATGTCCGGCTGCAAGGAAACAGGGTCTCCCCCGATCGGCGAAGGAGACGCATCAGGGGGTAGAAGCGACGATCAGGCGACGCAGCCCTCGAACCCGCGGCGCAGTTGCGGGCGATTGAGGTTGCGGCCGATGAACACCAGGCGGCTGACCCGTGGCGTGCCCTCTTTCCACGGTCCGATGAAATCGCCGTCGGCGATCATGTGCACGGCCTGGAAGGCGAAGCGGCGATCGTCGCCGGCATAGCTCAGAATGCCTTTGGTGCGCAGCAGGTCGGCGCCCTTGTCCTGCAACAGCGCGCCGATCCAGCCGTTGAATTTCTCGGGATCGATCGGCTGGTCCACCTCGAAACTCATGGACCCGATGTCTTCGTTGTGCTCGTGGTCGTCGTCGCCATCCAGGAACCCGGGCTCCCTCGCCAGGACGCGTTGCAGGTCGAAGCCACCCTGGTTCATGACCAGTTCGATCGGCAGCGCGGCGCGTTCGGTGCGGTGGATCACCGCGAATTTGTTGATGGCACGGATGCGGCCCTCGACCGCTTCCAGTTCTTCCAGTGTCACCAGGTCGGTCTTGTTCAGCACGATCACGTCGGCAAAGGCGATCTGGTCCTCGGCTTCGTGGCTGTCGGCCAGGCGAGCCGGCAGGTGCTTGGCGTCGACGACGGTGACGATCGCATCCAGGCGAGTCTTCGCCTTCACGCCTTCATCCACGAAGAAGGTCTGCGCCACCGGGGCGGGATTGGCCAGGCCCGTGGTCTCGATGATGATGCCGTCGAACTTGTCGCGCCGCTTCATCAGCCCGCCGACGATGCGGATCAGGTCGCCGCGCACGGTGCAGCAGATGCAGCCGTTGTTCATCTCGAACACTTCCTCGTCGGTATCCACGACAAGGTCGTTGTCCACGCCGAGTTCGCCGAATTCGTTGATCACGACGGCATATTTGCGGCCGTGCTGCTCGGTCAGGATGCGGTTGAGCAGGGTGGTCTTGCCGGCGCCCAGATACCCGGTCAGCACCGTCACCGGCACCAGCCCGCTGGTATCGGGGGTCGTCTCCGTCGGGGTATCGGCCATGTGTGTCTGCTCCAGATATCTATCGTTGGACTGCAATATAGGGACCGCCGGCGGGATCAGCCACCATGCCCCCGGATTTCGTGTCCCCCTCACCGTCACTGCCGAGCCTGACCCGGCAACCCACGCTTCAACGGTCGGGGCCGGTTGCCGGATCAACTCAGGCAATAACAGTAGAGGGACGATTTGTATCATGCCCGAGGATGTCCCGTCGCAACCCCGCGAGCTGGGCGGCAATCACCGGCGCGTCGAACATGCGGGCGCGCGCCATCCCCGCCGCGGCCAATTCAGCGCGTCGGGCGGCGTCGCCGGCCAGGGCGCGGATGGCGCGGGCCAGCGCGCCGGGTTCGTCGGGGTCCGCATACACCGCGGTGTCGCCCGCGACCTCCGGCAATCCACCGCGTGGGGAGCAGATCAGCGCCGCCCCGCTCGCCATCGCTTCCAGCGCCACCAGTCCAAACGGTTCCGCCCACCGGCTCGGCACCACCACAATCGCCGCGCGGCCCATCGCCGCCAGCACATCGGGATGGTCGCGATAGCCCAGCACCTGGATCGTCGATGCCTCGGCCGCGGCGCGGACCACGCGGACGAACTCGGTATCGGGGCTGTCGGCGCGGAAGCGGTCGGCGCCGATCATCACCGCATGCCAGCCGGGCAGATGCGGCAGGGACGTGGCGCATGCGGATACGAACGAATCAGGCCCCTTGTCGGCGACGACCCGTCCGGCAAACAGGATCACGCGCTGCCGAGGCACGGGCGGCGGCAGTTCGGCCAGATCCAGGCAGTTGGGCAGCACCACCGGGTCACGGGCCGGCTGGGAAACGCCGTCCAGCAAGCGACCGCGCAAATAGGCCGACGATGTGATCACCCGGGCCAATTGCCGCAGCATCTTGTCCCGTTCCGCCGGTGTTCGGGATTCGCGCATATCTTGCGGATCGTTGTTCAGAATCAGGCTAACCGGGACATCGGGCAGCCGGCGCGCCAGCGACAGCGCGATTTCCGGACGATTATGCACTTCCACCAGCGCCGGACGCAGGGTGCGCAACCGCTTGGCCACCGCGCGCGCGTAGCGCAGGCTGGTGTTGCCCAGCCACCAGCGGGTCGGTGCGACGGTCAGCAGATCGATGCCAGGGAACACTGGCCCATCCTGCGGTCCGGCCACGACGAGGGTGCGAAACCCCGGGGTCGCGGTCAGCCGCCGAGCGAGCAATCCCAGTGCGCCCGAGCGCCCGGGCCCGAAGCCCTCCCGCGGGGGAAGCACGACGGCGACGAGCGGGTCGGCGGGGCGAGCGTCGGCTTCTGACATCGCGGCGGCTATACAGGCACAGCCGAGCTTCGGCTATGAGGTTTCGGAGCCGAGTGCGTCGTGGATCGACGGATTGGCGTCAGTGATCAGGACCCGGGAATGGCTGCTCGCCGTCTGCTCGTTATCGTTATCGTGCTGGCCGTTACCGGTTGGCTGGCCTGGCTGCTGCACGCGGTTCTGGCGCCCGGTGGCTGGACGGTCGCCAAGGTTCTGATGATGGGCAGTTTCCTGGGGGCGATCCCCTGGGTGGGCTTCTGCCTCGCGAATGGCGTGATCGGCTTCGTTCTGATCATGGCGCGGGACTGGTGGGGACCCGCTGCCTCGGTGCCCTGGGTCGCGGCGGACCAACTGCCCAGGACGGCCATCGCGGTCACCGTGCGCAATGAGGATATGGCGACCGTCCTGCCCCCCGTGCGGCGCCTGCTCGATCAACTGGATGATGCCGGAGCCGGCGAACGATTCGCTCTTTTCATCCTGTCCGACACCGCGGATCCCGCAGCGGCCGCGGCCGAGGAACAGGCGGTCGTCGCGTTTCGGCGCGCCGACCGCGACCCAGCCCGGGTGCGCTATCGCCGACGCGCCAGCAATACCGGCTTCAAGGCCGGCAACATCATGGATTTTCTGGAGCATCACGCCGACGGGTTCGAACTGATGCTGGTTCTGGATGCCGATTCGCAGATGACGGCCGAGGCCGTGCTGCGCCTGGTGTGCATCATGCACGACTCGCCGCGACTGGCGGTGGTGCAGCATCTGACGGTCGGCCTGCCCGCGACTTCGGCGTTTCCCCGGCTGTTCCAGTTCGGCATGCGCGCCGGCATGCGCACCTGGGCAACCGCCCTGGCGTGGTGGCAAGGCGATGAGAGTTGCTACTGGGGCCACAATGCCGTTCTGCGCATCGCCCCGTTCCGCGATCATTGCCAGTTGCCGCTGCTGCCCGGTGGCCGCCACATCCTGTCCCATGACCAGATAGAGGCGGCGATGCTCGCCGGCGCCGGCTGGGGTGTGCGCCTGATCCCCCTGGAAGATGGGTCGGCCGAGGCCAATCCGCCCGCCCTGCCGGAATTCGTACGTCGAGAGATGCGGTGGCTGGCCGGCAACCTGGAATACCGGCACCTGTTACGGATGCCGGGATTGCGGCCGATGGGCCGCTGGCAGTTGATCCAGGCGATCCTGCTGTTCGGTTGTGCCCCGTTCTATCTGATCTTCATGCTGGCCGCCGCTTGGACCGCCGTGACCGACAAGACCTCGCCCTTCCCGGCATGCCCCGCCTTGGCGGTGATGCTGACCTGGATCGTGGCGATCTACAGCCCGAAATTCCTGGGTTATCTCGAAATCCTGGCATCATCCGCGAAACGTGCCCGCTACGGTGGCGCCGCGCGGATCCTGACTGGCGCATTCCTGGAATCGGTGTTCGCGCTGCTGGTCGATCCCATCACCATCCTGAACAAGACGGTAACGACCGTCCGCCTGGTGCTTGGCGTGCGCGACGGGTGGGTGCCGCAGAACCGCGGCGATCGCGGCATCCCGTGGTCCGAGGCCTTTCGTCTGTTCTGGCCTCAGGCCCTGCTGGGGCTGGTGCTGTTCGCCGGCTTCGCCGCCGCCGGCCCGGTTGTCGTGTTATGGGCGGCCCCGCTGCTCGGCGGGTTGCTTCTGGCGATCCCGTTTTGCGTGCTGACGGCCGATCCGCGAGTCGGCGCCTGGCTGCGGCGCCACCGTGTTGCCGCGGTTCCGGAGGAATTCGATACTGCGTCGTCCCGTCTACCTACGTAGTTTCCGTCCCTGTGCCGGCGGCACCTGCAAGCCTAAATTAAGTTATAACGTAAACCGACCGCCTTCCATGAATGATCGGGCATCGGCAACCCGCCGGGCTGGCAGACGCCCTGCCGCCGGACGATGAGCTGCCGCTCGACTTCAAACCGCAACACGGAGTTAATGGCATGCGAAACACGCAGTGGGAAACCGCGCCCGCCAACCTGGTCACCGTGGCATTGGCCGACAGGGCCTTGTCGTTCCGCCTGCCCGTCGGCGCCACCTTCGGGGACCTCGCGGCTGGTCTGGCGAATCTCGACGAATCGAGCGCGGAGCTGCCGGCGGCTTTCTACCTGAAAATCGATATGGGCCGTGGGGCCGCGCTTCCGCGGCGGATTGTCAAATTCCCGGCGTCCATCGGTCAGCCCGTCCTGCCGCTGGCTGCATCCGGCTTCAATTGATCTCGAACAACGGTGAAACTCATGACCCCTCCCGCGACGTCCCTGACCAAACTCCTTTCCATTGGCGCCTTTGCCCTGCTGGCGGGCTGCTCACAGCAGAACGCTGCACCCGTTGCGGAGGTAACACCCTATAATCCGCCCGGCACCGCGCTTGCCGCGCTGCCCGCGCAGAACGTCACCTGGTTCCATGCCCCCTTCGATTCCGGCAGTGTCCGGCTCGGATCGGAGGCCCTGGCCGCGGTGAATGGCGCGGCGGAAAAGATGCGCGCCAATCCGACAATGACCGCGACCGTGATCGGCAAGACCGACGGGGTTGGCAGCGACGCTGTCAACATGCGTCTGTCCCGGCAGCGGGCCAACGCGGTGCGCGACGCGCTGCTGCGGACCGGCACTATTCGTCCTGCCCGCGTTGAAACCAGATGGACCGGCGAGCGTCAGCCGATTACGCAGGCCATGGCGAGCGCCGACAGTCCGGGCGGACGCATCGTCGATATTGGCGTTCATTGAGGTTGGTCACCGCGGACGCGCGTTGCCTGGCTGAAAGCCGGGAGCGTGCGTCCGGCCAGACCGCAAAACGGCATCGCCCCATGGGCTGAGGCTGGTTGGCTGCGTATCGGTCCGGGAATGACCGTCTCCCCCCGGACCGCCCACCCGTATTCGATTCGGTGCCACACAGTCAGGCGCCGGCTTCCAGATGCGCGCGCCAGGCGGTGATCGTTGCCACGAAATCCTGCCGAACCAGCCGAATGGGTCGCCGTCCGGGGATGTGCAGATGCTCGATCGTCACCGTGTCCCCATCGCATGTCATGGCATAGGCATTCCCGGTCGCGGTGATGGGTGAACTGTCCGGGGCCGCCGTTGCCTGGTCCAGTAACAGGGACGCATAGAAGGGCCAGTGGACTTCCTCGGTCAGGAAGGTGGCCAGATCACCTGTCCCGGATGCGGTTCCCCGGGCCGCCGCCATCGGCCTGCCGTCCGCGTCGTGGCTGAACACCAGGTCCATCGCACCCACGCGATCCATCAATTGGGATAGGCGGTCATGATCACCGTCCTGCCCCCTTTGTTGCCGCCGTGGGTGCCCGTGAACCCCTGGATGCGGAACCCCTGGCCGCGATTATCCGTGCAGGTCGGGCCGGACGGGCCGGAAAATCCGTCCGCCGTCCTTGTTCCATGGGCATAGGCATGTTGGATCGCCGCGATCACGGCGTCGGTGTCGCATCGATCGGGAAACATCGTGGACAGGGTTTTGACCTCGGTCCGGCCATGCTCCGTGATGTGGAACCGGCTGATCGTGTAGACGCCGGGATGCCTGGGATCGAGGCGGACGTCTTCCGTCAGCGCGACGGTCTCTGGGTTCCGCCCACCGGGGCGGCTGTGAAAGCCGACCGCGCGCCCTTTGCCGTTGATCTCTCCGCAGAAAATATGCTGCGCCTTCACGGCGGGGGATCCCGACGACCACGGTTGCGGGCACGCGACCTGTGCCCGCGCCGCATCCGCCGCGATCCCGAGCACCAGCGCGGCCAGCGGCCAAGTTCGGCAAAGACCGATCCGCGTCACCGCGTCAGCCTGATGTCCAAAATGCGGGTCTGATCGTCAGACCGCCCGGTGTAGGTCAGGCCGCGCTGCATGGCCCAGGTGGTACGCTGGAAATGCAGCGGGATGTTGGCAACATCGGCCACGCCGATCCGCATGGCCGAACGCAGCAACTCGTTGCGCTTGTCGTCGTCTCCGGTCGCGCTGGCCTCGATCACCAGTTCGTCCAGTTTCGGATTGGAATAGCGTCCCCAGTTGAACCCGCCCCAACCCTTCGGCAGGTCGTACGTGCCCATGGCGCTGCGCAGCACCTGCGAACTCTCGCTGGTCACCGCCGCAACGGCCCCGATCATCACCGAATATTGCTGTTTGGTGACCCGGGTGGCGTAGGAGCTCCAGGGTTGCAGCTCGATCGTCGCCTGCACACCGATCCGTTGCCACATCTGCGCGACGGCCTGCACGACCCGCGTGTCGTTCACGTAACGGCCTTTGGTGGAATGGATGGTCACGCGCAGCCCGTTCGGATAACCTGCTTCGGCCAGCAGCTTCCTGGCTTGCTCCGGGTCGAAGGGCGGCACCTTGATGTCGGGCGCGTTGCCGACGCCGCCGTCGGGCATCATCTGGCCGGTCGCGGTGGCGACACCCTCCATCACCCGTTCCACGATCGCGGGGCGGTTGATGGCGAGCGACAGTGCCTTGCGGACCCGCACATCCTTTAAGGGGTTTTTCTCCAAAACCTCTCCATTCGGGCCGAACACGAATGGGGATGGGCCATCACGCGACTGGTCCAAGGCCAGGAAAATGTATCGCAGCCCGACCTCCGCCGACACCACACGCAGTTTTCCATTCTTGCGCAGTTCCTCCAGCGCATCGCTCGGCACCAGATCGATCATCTGCACGTCGCCCGCCATAAGCGCCGCCACCCGTGCCGCGCCCTCCGATATGATACGGAACGAAACCTTCTCCCAGTCGGCCCGCTTGCCCCAATAAAGGTCGTTGCGAACCAGTTCCACACCGACGCCGGGCTGATAGGACACGAACCGCATCGGACCCGTGCCGATCGCGGCCTTGCCGTTGTTGAAATCCTCGGTCGTCATGGCCGCGGCGGACGCCGGCATGATCCGGATCTGCACCAATTCGTTCGGCAGGATCGGATCGAGCGCGCTGGTGGTGATGCGCAACGTATGATCGTCGACCACGGTCATGCCGTTGATCATGCGGATATAGGTCGTGAACGGCTGCGGTGCGTTCGGCACTTTCGGCACCCGGGTGATGGCCGCCATCGCGTCATTCGCGGTCAGCCTGGACCCGTCATGGAAGCGCACGCCGGGTCTGATCTTGAACTCCCATGTCAGGTCGTCCAGCCGCTTCCAGGATTCGGCCAGCGACGGATAGACCCCGTAGCCGCTGTCGGCATCGGTCAGCGCATCGTAGATGTTGCAGATCACGTTCTTGTTGGTGGGCGAGTTCAGATAGTGCGGGTCGATGCTGGTCACCGCATCGCCGATGCCGATCGTCAGCGTTTGGGCAACCGCCGATTGTGCGACCGCCATATGGGCGGTCAGGCTGGCAGCCGCGGCCAGAAGCAGGCGTCGGGTCGTCATGGCGTTCCTCCTTTTGACCAACCGGTCTTGGCCCCAATGGACCATGACGCGCCGTCCGAGGGAAGCGTCCGCCGCCCTGAACGCGTCCATGGATCCCCGGCCGAGCCATGGCGGATCATCCGGCCTTCGGGGCGGTGCTCACGGAATGGTAACCGGAAATCGGCTAATCGCGCCCAGCATAAACCGAATTTTAATCGTCTGCCGACACCATGCGCCGAAGTTTCGTCGGAATTGGCTGTTGCCCCGCCGTGTCGTTTGAAAGGGTCTTTTGCATGCGTCTCCTGAAGTCTTCCGCGGTCATGGCGGGCGCCGTGGCGGTGGTCCTGGCGGCCAGCGCCCAGGTCGCGAACGCCGCTGAAACCGTCCTGCGCTTCGCCACCATCAACGCCGAGGCAACGCCCGCCTACAAGAATGTGCTGGAACCGTTCGCCCGTAAGGTCGCGGCCGATTCGGGGGACCGTATGGCGGTCGCGCTGAAGCCGCTGGGTGGCTACGGCAAGCCGGCGGAACTGTTCGCGATGGTCGAACGCGGGGACATCGAGATCGCGGCAACGGTTCAGGGATACAGTTCGGGGCGCTTCCCTCAGTCCTCGGTCATGGAACTGCCGCTGATGTATGACACCGCGACAGGCGGCACCCAGGCCATGTGGAAGATGTACCAGGAAGGGCTGCTCGACAAAGACTATGCTTCGGTCAAGGTTCTGGGCCTTTATGTGCTGCCGCCCTACGGCATTTTTTCCGCCGCCAAGCCGATCGAGAAGCTGCGCGACTTGCGGGGGATGCGCGTTCGGACCCCCAGCCCGACCGTCGGCCTTGCGCTGGCCAGGCTGGGCATGATCCCGGTGGGGGTGCCGGTCAACATGATCGGCCATGTGCTGGATGCCGGCACGGTGGACGCGATCACCTTTGGCTGGGATTCGCTGATGACCACGGCCGGCGCGGACGGCAAGAAACTGGCCGATCAGGTCAAGATCCTGGTCGATGCGAAATTCGCTGCGCCGGCATTGATGGTCGTGATGAACAAGGCGAAATGGGACGCGCTGCCGGCCGATATGCAGGCGGTCATCGAACGTCACGCGGTCGATCTGACCCTGGGCAATGCCCGCCTGCGCGACGCCGCCGAGGAGGTCACCCGCGACCGTCTGCGCACCGATCCCAACTACACCTATGTTGCGCTGACCCCGCAGGTGCGGGCGGAAATGGAAGCCGCGATCCAACCGGCCGTCGCCGACTGGAAGGCCGCGATGGCGCGCCAGGGCGTGGATGGCGAACGACTTTATGCGCGCGCGCGGGAACTTGTGCGGCAGTTCCATACCGCCTCGCGCTGATCCTGACCCCGGCCCTGGTTGGAGCAAACCACTATGAGTAACAAATCACGAGGCTTCGGTATCAAGGGCAAGCTGTTCCTGGCCTTTGGAGCAATTGCGGGTGGCGCCGTGGTATCCGGCATCGTCGCCAGCCTGATATTGCAGGAACTTGGCGGCAACGTCCGAGAGATGGCGGACCGGCGGATCCCGGAGATTTCCCTGGCGCTGCAACTGCAGGCCGAGACCGGAACCCTGGCCGCCGGGGCGCCGGCCTTGATGCGGGCAGAATCCGAATCGCTGCGATCCGACTACTGGGCGGCTCTGGAAAACCAGCAGAAGGTGGTCAACGCGAAACTTGGCCAACTGGGTGCCATATTGGGTGACGATCCCGCGTTGAAGACCATTGCCGGTCTCAGCGGGGACCTGACCGGTCACCTGTCGAAGCTGCACGACGCCGTCGGCGATCGCATGATGGTCATCGACCAGCGGGTTGAAGCGGCCAAATCCAACCTCCGCGCCCTGGATCGACTGCGCGGTCTGGTGGCGAAAGGCCTTGATGGCGTGCAGGGCAGCATCTCCCAGGCGACGATGAGCATGGGCTCGGACGCGTCGACGATGACGATGGCGATGATCGAGCTGGTCACGACCCATGTGCCCCTGGCGCAGGCCCTGGCGGAATTGCGCGGGCAGGCGAACCAGGCGGCGGAGACGCTCGCTCGGGCGAGTTTTGCCCCGAATGAGGGCGCCGTGGCCGCAGGTGAGAAGGCTTTCAACATTGCCGCGGAGAAAGCCCGCGAGCACCTTGACGTGATCGAGACCCTGCATCCGACCGAGGGCCTGAAAGCGGCGCTGGAGGCGGTGCTGATCCGCGGTGTCGGCAAGAACAGCCTGTTCGGCCTGCGGTCGCGGGAAATGGAAGCGATGCGGGCAAGCCGAGCGATCATGGACCAGGCGCAGGCGACGACGTTGGCGTTGGCGAAGGCGGTCGATCATCTGGTCGACACGGCGATTCGGCACACCAAGGCGGCAACCGACGAATCCGAGGCGTTCATCCGGACCGGCATGGTGGTCGCTCTGTCGATCGCGGCAGCCTGCGTGGTGGCGGCTATGCTGATCGTCTTCCTCTACATAGGTCGCAGCCTGGTGCGTCGCATCACGCGGTTGGAGGCGGTGATGGGCCGTCTGGCGGAAGGCGACCTGACCGTGGATGTTCCGGCGGGTCGCCAGCGTGATGAGATCGACCGCATGGGCGAGACTGTCGCGGTGTTCAAGCGGAATGCTCTTGCCGCCGAACGGATGCGCGCGGAGCAGGATGCGGACAACAGGACAAAAGCCGAGCGGGCGACGCGGATGGAGACCTTGGTGCGGAATTTTGAAACGCAGCTTGGGCAGCTTGTCGGGGAGGTGACTGTCGCATCGTCCGAATTGGGTTCGACGGCGGCGGTGATGTCGGGGATCGCGTCTCAGACGACGTCCCAAACCGCGGTGGTGAGCAACGCGGCATCGGAGGCGAGTGTCAACGTCGGGACGGTGGCGACGGCGGCCGAGGAGTTGGCGGCCTCGATCAGCGAGATCGCGCGTCAGGTCGGCGTGTCGTCCGAAATCGCCAACCGCGCGACCGCGGAGGCCGCGCGCACGGACATCGTCGTCCGGGCGCTGGCCGACGGGGCGCAGAAAATCGGCGACGTGGTCAGTCTGATCACGAACATCGCCAGCCAGACCAATTTGCTGGCGCTGAACGCGACGATCGAGGCCGCGCGGGCGGGGGAAGCCGGCAAGGGCTTCGCGGTCGTTGCCAGTGAGGTGAAAGGGCTGGCGGCCCAGACCACCAAGGCGACCGAGGAGATCGGCCAGCAGATCAGTCAGATCCAGTCCGCGACGCGGGAGGCCGCTCTGGCCATTCAGGGTATCGCGACGACGATCGGGGAGGTCAGCCAGACCTTCACGTCCATCGCCGCGGCGATCGAGGAGCAAGGGGCGGCGACCGAGGAAATCGCGCGCAATGTCCAGCAGGCCGCGCGTGGGACCGAGTCGGTGACCGACACCATCCAGGGGGTCAGCCAGGGCGCGGCGGAAACCGGGGCGGCCGCCTCCCAGGTGCTGGGGGCTTCCGCGGCACTGTCGAAACAGGCTGAACGGCTCAGCACGGAGGTCGATCTGTTTATTGCAGGGGTGAAGGCCGCGTAGCGGATCGCGGCCTTCCGCGACTGGTCCGTTACATTGACGGGCTGAAACAATGACCCATGGGCAATGCAACTCCGTCATGGCGGGTGCAGACCCGCGATCCGCGACTTGCAGTGCTGGCCACAGTGAAGACGTGGATGGTGGGCCTGCGCCCACTATCACGGGGTTGGCGGCCAGTGCGCCAACTGGAGCGGTCGCATTTTGGCGTGTCGCCTAACCGTCATTGCCGGACTTGACCCACGGCTGTCCGGTTTAAATTACTTGTACTTTCCACCTTTATGGATTCGACTCTAACCATCGCAATGCCGCGAATCGGGACAGGGTCGAAGCACATGGAACCGCACAGGAATACAGTCATATACAGCCTCCTCCAGCGGGTCCC
>CAMBXJ010000027.1 GCA_945871455.1 Asaia bogorensis | reverse complement strand
GTTTGAATCCCCAGGGGCCTACTCGGACCTTTCACGGTCCGGGTAGGCCCCTGGGGATTCAAACGACAAACGAATCGCATTCCAAAGGCCGCGCCTTTGGTGGGGTCCAGGGGCAAAGCCCCTGGTCGGGGTCCGGGGCGGAGCCCCGCCCTACCGCCCCCCAGCCCCAGGCACCAAGCAGCATGGCTGACCTCCGCACCACCTACCACCGCGTCCGTGCCGACACCGCCAGGCTCGTCCGCCATTTGACCGACGAGGACCAGGCCGTCCAATCGATGCCCGACACCAGTCCGGCCAAATGGCATCGCGCCCACACCACCTGGTTCTTCGAGCAGTTCGTCCTGGTCCCCTCGCTACGCGGCTACCAGGTCTTCGATCCGGACTTTCGGTTCCTGTTCAATTCCTACTACGACGCTGTCGGCGCCCGTCACCCCAGGCCGATCCGCGGCCTGCTGACCCGCCCGTCCGGCGAACGGATCACCGCCTACCGCGCCCATGTCGACCAGGCCATGGACGCTCTGCTGCGGGACGGACTCGCCGATGATCTCGCGGATTTGGTCGAACTCGGCCTGAACCACGAACAGCAGCACCAGGAATTGCTGCTGACCGACATGCTGCACGCCTTCGCGCAATCCCCCCTGGTGCCAGCGGTCTTCCCCGACTGGCGCGACAGCGAAGCCGCGGGCGATCCCGGGTTTGTCCGGATCGCCGGGGGCCAGGCGCGGATCGGGCACCTGGGCAAGGGCTTCCACTTCGACAACGAAACGCCCGCCCATATCCTGACGCTCCAGGGTTTTTCCATCGGCACGGGGTTGGTCAGGAACCAGGACTGGCTCGATTTCATCGCCGACGGCGGCTATCGCACGCCCAGCCTGTGGATGTCCGACGGGTGGGCGACCGCTCTGACCCAGGGCTGGACACAGCCATTGCATTGGCAGTCTCGCGAAGGCGCATGGTGGCAGGCCGGTTTGGGCGGCTTGCAGCCCTTGGTCCCATCCGCCCCGGTGCGCCACGTCAGTTGGTATGAAGCGGACGCCTTTGCCCGATGGGCCGAAGCGCGCCTGCCAACCGAAGCGGAATGGGAGGTCGCCAGCCGAGATCCGACCGCGTCCCCTGCCCTGCGCGACCTGACCGGCCGAGTTTGGCAATGGACCGAAAGCGCCTATCGCCCCTACCCCGGCTATCGCCCGGTGGCCGGAGCGGTCGGCGAATACAACGGCAAGTTCATGATCAACCAGATGGTGTTGCGCGGTGGTTCGGCCGCCACCCCGCCAGGGCATGCGCGCCCCAGCTATCGCAATTTCTTCCATCCCGACAAACGCTGGCAGTTCTGTGGTCTGCGGTTGGCGCGCGACGCCTGAGAGGACCCGAGCATGCCGAACGATACCGGCTTTTCCGCCCGTTCCCCCGAAATTCCCGTCATGGACCCCGACACCGTTCAGGCCGCGCTCGCGGGTCTGCTTGCCACGCCCAAGACCCTGCCGCCGAAACTGTTTTACGACCGGGAAGGATGCCGGCTGTTCTACCAGATCACCGAACTGCCCGAATACTATCTGACCCGGGCCGAACGGGAACCGCTGAGGCAGGCGACGCAATTCCTGTCCGAACATCTCCAGGCGGGCAGCACCCTGGTGGAATACGGGGCCAGCGATGAAACCAAGGCACTGACATTGTTGCGAGCCGCGGGCCCATCGGGATACCCCTTGTTCAAAACCTACGTCCCGATCGACGTTGCCGGTCCTTCCCTGCTGGACCTGACCGCGCGTCTGGCCACGACCATTCCAGACTTGAACGTGCTGCCGATCCAGGCCGATTTCACCCGCGACATCGTGCTGCCATGCGATGCGATCGACAGACCCGCCTTGGGCTTCTTCCCAGGCTCGACGATCGGCAACCTGGAACCGGACCAGGCCGCTGCATTCCTTCGGCGCGCGCATGCGGCGTTGGGCCCCCAGGGGCAATTTCTGCTGGGCGCCGATCTGCGCAAGGACAAATCGATCCTGCTGCCGGCGTATGACGACCGCGCCGGGGTCACGGCCGCCTTTAACCGCAACCTTTTGGTGCGCCTCAATCGAGAGGCCTGTGCCGATTTCGACCCCGCCAGTTTCGCCCACCGCGCCGTCTGGAACGACGACGAAAGCCGGATCGAGATGCATCTGGTCAGCCAGCGCGACCAGACCGTGCATCTGGCGCGTCATACGATCAGGTTCGCCCGCGGGGAGATCATCCACACCGAAAACAGCTACAAATATACGCCGGAACGAATCCGCGCGATCGCCGCCACTGGCGGATGGCGGGTGCACCGCCTGTGGACCGACCCTCAGGGGTTGTTCGCGGTCTATCTGCTCGGTCGAGGCTGAGTGCCTCTTCGGAAATATCATTCTGATTTTCAAAGGGCTACCGCGGGCGTCTGATGCGCCGCGGTCCTTCATTGGTGACCGCGCATCGCTTGGGGGGCCGAGCCTGGCAGCCGCGTCACAGCAGCCACTTGGGCAGGCACCCTATGTGTCCGAACCGCCCCTGAAAGAATTGGTTAGCGTTTTCCGTCTTAATATGGCCCCAGTCATGCCGCCATGGATCATCCGGCTTGGAAGATGCGACCGGGTCGATGGTTCGGCCTCGTCGATCTGACGGAGGCCGTATGCCAGAATTGTTGCCAAGGGAGCCAATGCGCAAATCAGTTGTCCTGCCTGGGATCGTCTTGCTTGGGATGCTGCTGGCCGTGCCGTTGACGGTGCGGGCCCAATCACGCCCGTCGCCCCCGGCCCTATGCGAAGCCGCCATCGCCGCCGCCGAACAATCCGCGCGCCTCCCCGCTCGGCTTTTGGCCGCGATCGCGATCACCGAAAGCGGGCGCTTCGACGCGGAAAAGGGATTTGTCCGCCCCTGGCCCTGGACCATCAATGCCGAGGGGGCGGGGCAGTTCTTCGCGAGCAAGGCGGATGCGATCGGCGCCGTGCGGGTGCTGCAGGCACGCGGCGTCCGGTCCATCGATATCGGCTGCATGCAGGTCAACCTGTATTACCACCCCAACGCCTTCAACAGCCTGGATGAGGCGTTCGAGCCGCACAGCAATGCCGCCTATGCCGCTCGGTTCCTGAATTCCCTGTATGCGAGCAGCGGGGACTGGATGCGGGCCATCGGCTCCTACCACTCCGAAACCCCAGTACGGGGGGCAGCCTATCGCGCGTTGGTGCTGGCGCGCTGGCAACAACCCGGTGGCCTGGTTCCGCCCACGACCCCGGTCACCTACGGGTCTTTTGCCAAGTCGCAGCAGGTCTATGGTGCTTTTGCCGGCACAGGCCGGGTCTATGGCGCCTTCACCGCGCAGATGACACCCTCGCAACCCAGCCCGGACCCCCGCCCTATTCCGACCGCTCGGCGGTAGGGCATCATCACACGGAGCGGTTCGTTGCAGCGCGTGGTTCGCGCGATGACAAAAAGAGTCTCGTAGCGGTTTCGGGGCGGTTGGAACCGGACGGGCGCCAGAACGGCTTCCCCCGGAGCCGAAATTTCAAACGGGCCGGATGGAGCGATACAGATCTCCGTCAATGATTGGCGGCTTTTTGAAGTGCGATGACCCTGGCCCCCGATTGAGGGAAGAATTCGGGCTGTCGGTGGGGATTTGCAAGTTCCTCTCAATGCTGTTGTTCTGTGTACAGGGAACCGAGCCTGCGGATTTGCTCGGGTACCGGCACAGTCGGCGGCGATGCCGACACTGGGAGAGTGGCCACGGACCCGGGAAAAGACCGCAAGCCCGGCCCTCCGGCACGACAACGCGAGGATGTCATGAGCGATACGACCGGCCAAGCCCCGCCCCTGCCCCTGCCCGCCTGGGGACATCGTGTGGGGCTGCTCAACCTCGGCGAAGCGATCCCGCTTGCCAATCCCCAGGCTGCCTATGACCGGATGCTCTTTTCCGAACGGATCAGCCGTTATTGCTGGGGCTATGACGAGCGCCGCACTGATCTGCTCGCCGCCTGCTTTACCGAGGATGGCATCTGGGAAGGCGATGTGCTCGGTCAGGTGCCGATCGGCCCCTTCAAAGGGCGCGAAAGGATCATCAAATGGCTGGCGGAATTCTGGCCGCACCAGCATGACCAGCGCCGCCATATGATCCTGAACACAATTGTCGAAGAGCAGAGCGCTAATCTTGCCACGACGTACAGCTATTTGCTGCTGATGAGCTCGGACGGGCGCGAAGCCAAGCTAGAGACCACTGGCTTTTACAGGACCCGCTATCGCAAGGTCGGCGATCAATGGCTGATCGAACGCCTGACCGCCGGGTTCGACGCACCCTTCTGGCCAGGCGATATCAACCGGATGAGCCAGCGAGGCCGAGCAAGGCATGGCGTCGGAGTGGATGAGACCGGGTAGGCGGGTTTACTTCCGGCGATACGAGACACCATGATGACCGTAATGCGGTTCTCGAAGTCAGTCGGCGCGTGGCCTGACGAGGTCCTGTCATGCGGCACGAAATTTCTCCGCACATCCGGGCCTGGCCGGGTCCCCTGACACCAATAGGAAGACAGCCCATGCCGCAAGTAGATGTCGCAGCAAGCACGGACCGTGCGGGAATTGTCAGCGTCCTGACACTTGCCTTCGCTGACGATCCGGCGTGCCGCAGGCTTTATCCCAACCCGGCGCAGTATCTGAGGTTCTTTCCGGAGTTCGTTGAGCTGTATGGTGGCCGCGCATTTGATCATGGTGGTGCCCACTTCGTTGAAGGATGTATGGGTGCCGCACTTTGGATTCCGCCGGATGTGCGCCCGGACGACGAAGCAATCGGACAGTTGCTCGAACGCAGCGTCGATGACATCGCCAAGCCCGAGCTGTTTGACGTCTACGCGGCGATGAAGAACCACCACCCCAAGGAGCCGCACTGGTTCTTGCCGCTCATCGGAATCGACCCGTTCACGCAGGGGCGAGGCCTCGGCACCGACCTGATGTCATATGGACTGATAGCGTGTGACCGCGACCGCATGCCGGCCTATCTCGACTCGACGCACCCGCGGAATATCCCATTCTACGAGCGGTTCGGTTTCGAGCTTCTGGGGTCTATCGAGATCGGCGGACATCCGCCGGTCTACCCCATGTTGCGCCGACCCCGCTGACTTTTGGCGTTATGCCGCGGCCGAAGCGGCCGCTGTTCCGCGACAGGGCGTGTTGACCCGGTGGTCGCGGATATCAACCGAGGCGTGGTACTATGGCCCATACCGGACGTTGCCATTGCGGCGCGATTCACTACCAACTGGAGGGACGACCGAACGATGTGTCCGTCTGCCACTGCGCGGATTGCCGCCGAAACGCGGGCGCGCCGATGGTGGTATGGGCGGGCTTTCCCGAAACCGCGCTGGCGCTGACAAAGGGCACACCGAAGACGTTCAACTCTTCTGGTACGGCGATCCGCAGCTTCTGCGGCACGTGCGGCACTGGGCTATTTTACCGCAACGAGAAAATCCTGCCGGGCATTGTCGAGGTCCAGGCGTCGACACTTGACGATCCCGACGCGCTGCCACCTACCGTGCAGATCCAGATGGCCGAACGGCTGGGCTGGGTCGAGCGTTTGCACGAGATGCCGGGGTACGATCGATTTCCCGAATGAGGGTGCCAAAAGCACCCGGCGGGCGGTCAGCACATGGTCCGGGAATGGCGAAGAACGCGCCGATCCGTCCGCCTGTCGTACCGGCCCTCGCAACGCCGCAACGCCCGAGTCGGCGCGAAGGCGGTCAATTGCCCAATTCGAGTGCAATTGTGAATGGCGGGGTTAACCGCATGGATCCGGAACGATACCCCCCGGTTCCCGCATGGAATCGCAACGAAAACCCACCTTATCCGCGCCTGTTCGAAACGAATTACAAAAATTTCACATTTAAAGTAGAATCTTAAGAACTCGAAAAAATTACGGGATACCATATACATACAGCGCAATCCAAAACCTCGATGTGAACCCCGGCTAAAAGCGCCACTGGCCAATGTTGCATCAAATTAACCATTCCGCGTTTTTGTTAACCCTCGCCCAATATCCAGGCAAAACACCGGAGAATCGCGGGTTTTTACCCCAGGACCCCGCATCTTGCCGTCGAACGTCGCTTTTTGCTTGCCATCGGCATCGCCGCGATCTAGAACAAAAAGCAAACATTCAGCCGATTGTCATGCCCGTAGTCCCCCGCATCATCCCGATGGCCCCCGCCCCAATCACCAAAATCGCACGTCGACCGTCGAAAACGGGGCGATGAAAAGCGGATTCATGCCGACCAACTATCCTCATCGGGACGCCAGAGCCGTCATTGCGTCCTGTGCCGGCCTGACCCGGCGGCCCTTGCAAGAGTAGCTAAGCTGATGGCGCTCGCTGTTGCGGGTATGCGACACAAGTCAGCCCGGAGGCGCTCTCCACCGGCGGCTTATGGTCCAGTCTTCGAGAGATGCGGGCGGTCGCGGTCGGCTCCGAGTCCCGGACTACCCAGGAAGCGCCCCGGACCAGCCAGATATTCAACCAAATGCCAACAGCACCACACCCGCGCAAATCAGACCTATTCCGCCAATCTGCGCCAAACCGACCGTCTCGTGAAAAACATAATGGCCGATGATCGCCGCGGCGACATACGAGATCGCCGTGGACGGCAACGCAACCGAAACCGGAATCCGGCGCAGCGCCACCATGTATAGCAAGGCGGCCGCGCCGTACAGGATCAGCCCGACAATACTCCGCACTTCCAGCAGTTGGGCTATGAAACTCGACGCGGATGCCCCGGCCTTCAGCAGAGCCTGCGCCAGCATGCTGGTGACGATCGCCACCAGCAGCGCGCCCCAATACAGACTCACGCGGGGATCCGTTCAGCCGCGCCATTGCGTTCGACCGTTCGCACGGTGCCTTGCGGCTTGCCGTTGGCCGACAGGAACGTGCGACCGACATACTCGCCCAGGATGCCCAGGATCATGGACTGCACGCCCGAAACCAGCAGGATCACCACCATGATGGACGCCCAGCCGGATGGCGTATCATGGCGCATGAGCGCCTCGGCGATCGTCAACACCGCACCGAGGGCGCCGGCCGTGGCCATCGCCGCGCCGGCGAAGGTCGCGAGCCGCAGTGGCGCCAGGGAGAAACTGGTCGCGAGATTAAGCCACAGCCGCACCAGACGGCGCATCGTGTAGTTCGACCGCCCCTCCACGCGCGGCAGATGTCGCACCTGAATACTGTCGATCCGTTGGGTTACCTGCATGATCAACCCGTCGATATAGGGATACGGGCCGCTGTAGCGGGTCACCGACCGGACTACCAGTGCCGACATGCAACGAAATGATGACAAATAGAGACCACGCGGCTTATCCAACAATCGGTCAGCGACCCGATTGGCAAAATAGCTCCCCAGATTGCGCCAACCGGCGTGCTGCTTCACGGCGTAGCGGGTATAGACCACATCCCAATGACCCTGCCGAGCATGGTCATAGAGAGTTATCACTTCCTCTGGCGGGTTTTGCAGATCGTCATCCATGGTGATGACATAGTCGCCGCGCGCATGCCGCAACCCGGTCATCACCGCGTTATGCTCGCCATAGTTCCGGGCGTGCTCGATATAGGTCAGCGGCACGCTCGCGGTTTCCACCAGCGCCTGGCACACCTCCGCGGAATTGTCCGGGCTGCCGTCGTTGACCAGGATGATTTCCAGGCCCCCTTCCGGACGCAGCGCCGACAACGCCTCCACCAGAAGTGCGACCGTATTCGCGCCGCGATAGACGGGCACGACGATGGACAGGCCGATGCCGGTTTCGCCAGAGCGGAACCGGGCCTCAGGCAAGACTTGGTGGGTGACACTCGACATGTCGTTCATGGTCTCTCCGCGATCGCCAGGACCGATCCGCCCGCGGGGATGGCGAAGGGCAGGCGTCGTTCGAATTGTGTCATGCCATGGAAAAGCGTGTCCAACCATGGCGGAAACGGGGCGACGTCGGAGGCTGCGTGGGCAGCGCTTCGCAATTTGCGCTGCACGATCATCATCGGCAGCGGCAGGCTGTTCCAATACCGGATATGGCGGGCGGAAAATCCGGCCTGTCGGAGCATCGCGGCGGTTTGGCCGGCGTTCTGGCGGCGTGCATTGTGAACGCGGACATCATGAGCCGACATCAGCCAGGCATAGGCCGGCATATTGACGATCAACCGACCTCCGGGCCGCAGCACGCGACGCATCTCGGCCAGGGCCAGGTCCGGATCGACCGCGCCATGACACAGCACATCGGCCAGGATCGCGGCGTCGAAACTGCCGTCGGCGAACGGCAGCATGTTGGCGCTGCCGCGGGCGACCGACACCCCCGACTTTCGCTGTGCCCGTGGCGCGGCAATCGGCGACCACTCCAACCCGGCCAGGTTCAGATCCGGTCGGCTGGCATGCAGTCGCGCGAGAAAACCGCCGGTGCCACAACCGGCATCGAGCACCCGGCCGTGCACGTCGCGCAAGGCGTCCAGCAGACGCTGATGCAGGGCGCGGTACCACCACATCCCGTCCTCGGCGGCATCCATGTGCGTGTATTCGGCGTCTTCCATCTGGCCCCGCGGCATTCCTTCATCATGGCTCCTTCGATGACGGCCGATTGCGTCAGCCGCAAGGCCGTGATCGGGCAATTTTGCCTGAATCGGCGATTGACGGACCAAGACGGTTGTGACGAATGCCTCTGGCCCGCAACGTCCTCTCGCTCTACGACAGCGTCCGAGGATTCATCCAGCCATTGGGCGAAAAAGGGCACAACATGCGCCGCTCGTCTGTTTCCACGAAGACGAGCCCGGTCCGGCGCGCGTTGACCGACAATGCCGCTGACACCGTGCGCGGTATCGGACTCGCCGCACTGGCCTACGTGATCTGGACCTTGGGCGATACCGCCGCCAAGTGGGTGCTGCCGAGCGTGGGGGTGGCGCTGGCGATGGTGTGGCGCGGGGTGTTCGGGACGATCACGGTCGGCGCCATCGCGATGGCCGGCGGGGGCTTCGCCGGGTGGCGGCGCCTGATCCCGGTGCGGTGGCAACTGGTGATGGTACGAAGCGCGATGTCCTCGGCGGTGTCCATCATCTGGTACATCGCCTGGATGGAGATGACCCTGATCGACACCTATGTCGTCGGGTTCACGGCGCCCCTGATCATGACTCTGCTGGCGATCCCGATGCTGGGGGAACGTATCCGCTGGCGACGCGCGCTTTCGACCGTGGTGGGATTCATGGGCGTGCTGGTCATGCTGCAACCGGGGGGCGACCTCTGGACGCCGATGGTGCTGCTGCTGATGGTGGGGATCGTCGCGATGTCGGTCACCCGCATCATGACGCGCCAGCTTTCCGTGACCGAGACTCCGGAATGCCAGGCCTTCTGGCTGCTGGTGTCGCATATCGCGTCTGGCATCCTGCTGCTTGGCCTGTTCCCACCGACCTCGGAAACCGACGCGTTGGGCTGGATACTGCTGGTTTTCCTCGGTATTTCCAGCGGCCTGGCCCATTGCGTCTACACGCAGGCCTATGGGCTGGCGCCGGTCTCGGCCCTGGCCCCCTACGAATACACCATGCTGCTGTGGGGCGGTCTGGCCGGCTATATCGTGTTCAACGAAGTGCCGTCATGGCTGACCCTGGCCGGCGCGGTCATCATCGCGGGCGCGGGCCTATACAACCTGCACCGAGAGCGGGTGCGTACCGCCGGCGAATGACGCCCCGATCAGTCGAAGCTGAACAGGGACTGGAACCATCCGCGCTTGCGGGGTTGAATGACCGGTGTGACACCCGCGTCCGTCGGCTGACCCAGGGCCGCGTTCTGACGCAGACGCTGGCTCTCCTTGCCTGGGTCCACCATCACGTTCTGCGTATCTGGCTTGCGCCAATACAGCACCTTGTCGAGAAAGCTTTCGCTCGCTTGTTCCAGCCGAGCGTCCTGGTCGACACGCCGGCGCACATCGGCGGGCGCGGTCGGGCCAGACTCCTGCAACAAGGCGCTCTGACCCGCGCTCGGCGTTCCGCGCGGCGCACCGAGGGCCAATTGCGGCACCAGGGCTTCCTCGGCCTGCGTGCGTTCGGACTGCTGCTGCGGCCGGACCGCCCCCGGGCGCGGCGGGCGCAGGTTGAAATCCGGGGGCATGGACAGCGGGGCCTGGGTCGTAACGGTGAATTCGTCCGGCGCGTCCCGGGTCAGGCCGAAGGTACGGGCCATCTTGCTGGTGTCGCACCCCGCGGTGGAGGCAACGAGGCCGATAGCCAGAAATCCAACCCATTTCGGGCCGACCCTGCGTGGGGAATGATATGTGGTCGCGCGCATGACGTTCCTTAACCACGGAGGGGGCTGTGCCGCAAGAGAGTGTGGAGTGGAGGTTTCCGCTCCGGGATTCGGTCAGGGGAATTCGCCCGCTTGTTTGCCCCTTGCCCCCACCAAGGCCGACGAGCCTTGGAACCGGATTATCGGGGGCAACCCGCGCGGGGCAAGGTTCGGGGGTCGGACACAGGCCCGGTCCAGCCCATCACTTGCCTATGGAAACAGACAGCTTGGGCGGGGTCTTCAGGGTTTGCAGGATCACGCAATAGCGCTCGGTCGTCTGGATCATCCGCTCCAGCTTCGTCGCATCGGCATCGCAATCGACGTCGAACTTCAGTGCCACCTCGGTCAGCCCCACCGGCGCGTTGCGGTCGATCGCCAAGGTGCCGCGCGCGTCCCAAACGCCCTCCGCCACGATCGTCCCGCCCCGAATGGTCACGCCCATGGCGGTCGCCACCGCGCGCAACGTGACACCGGCACAGGCGACCATCGCTTCCAGCAGCATATCCGCCGAACAGGCCAACTCGCCCGAGCCGCCACCCGCCTTGTGCAACCCCGCCGTCACCTCGCCATGCCAGGTGCGCACGGTGCAGGCGATGTCGTAGGGCTCCAGAATCCCTTCGGCCCGCGACGGGATGCGGGCGGTCTCTGGCTGATCCCGGTAAAGCTGCTTCAACGGCGCCTGGACGGCCCGGAGTTCTTCGGCGTTCGTGATTTCCTTGGGCATGATCCCTCCTCTGTTCCGTCACCGCCGAACCCGCGCCGCCGGATGACTTCCCGGCAACCGCGCTCGGCCTGCTCCATAAAGCTTTTCCCGCAACGTGCCCGGTGCGTAATCGCGCTTGTAGACCCCACGTTCCTGCAACACCGGCACGACACCATCAATAATATCGGTGAACGTCTCCGGAGTCAGCGCATAGGCCAGGTTGAAGCCGTCGATGCCGGTCTGGGCCACCCAATCCTGAAACGCATCCGCGACATCCTGATAGGACCCGACGATCACCGGCCCACGCCCGCCGATCGCGGCGTGACGCGCGATCTCGCTGACCGTCCACGTCCGATCCGGGTCGGCGGTGGTAAACGCCTCCAAAGCCGAGGTCATGGCGTTGCGCTGGGTAAACCGCACCGGCTCATCCCGCGGCAGCGTCGCAAAATCGAGCCCCGTCCAGCCCGACATCAGGGTCAACGCCCCGTCCTCGCTGACATAGGTCAGGTAGTCCCGATATTTCTCCTCCGCCGCCTTGGCGGTCGGTCCGGTTATGACGGTCATCATGGTGAAAATCGTCAGATCGCTCGGATCCCGCCCGGCTTGCTCTGCTCTCCTGCGGATATCGGCGACAATCCCGCCGATCACCTTCTTCGAGGGCCCGTTGATGAACACGCATTCGGCATGATCGGCGGCGAATTGCCGCCCGCGGGTCGACGCGCCGGCCTGATACAGCACCGGCGTACGCTGCGGCGACGGCTCACACAGGTGGATCGCATCGACCTGGAAATGCGGTCCCTCATGGACGATCCGGTGGATCTTGTCGGCATCGGCGAATTTCCGCCCGACCCGATCGCGCAGGACGGCACCGTCCTCCCAGCTTGCTTCCCACAGTTTATAGACGGCCTGCATGTAATCCTCGGCGACCGCATAGCGGCCGTCGTGGTCGACCTGCTCGGTCCGGCCCATGCCTCGGGCGGCGCTTTCCAGGTAGCCGGTGACGATATTCCAGCCGATCCGCCCGTTGGTGAGGTGATCCAGGGTGCTCATGCGCCGCGCGAACGGATAGGGATGTTCGTAGGACAGGGCGCAGGTGACGCCGAACCCCAGATGCGTGGTCGCGTGGGCCATGGCCGGGATCACCATCAGCGGGTCGTTGACCGGGACCTGCACGGCCTGTTCCAGAGCGGTGCGCGGCCCACCCTTGTAGACATCGTAGATCCCCAGCACGTCGGCCAGAAAGATCGCGTCGAACTTGCCGCGTTCGAGCGTGCGCGCGAGGTCCACCCAATAGCCGAGCGTGTTGTAGGTGTCGGCGCGGTCGCGGGGGTGCGTCCACAGGCCCGGCGATTGGTGGCCGATGCAGTTCATGTCGAACGCGTTCAGGCGGATCTGCTTCGGCATGGGCGGGGACGGGTCCGGTACGATGTTAGACGTGGCGAGGACGTGGGAACCCCGAGACCGATCAGGCTGGGAACCGAGCCGGGGCAGCGCAAGCCGATAGGGGATAAGCCAGAGACGACGGCGACGCAACGGCGTCACCCGCCCCACCCGGGGCACCGGCGCGCCCGGTTCACGGTACGATCCGATCGGTTGCCGACCTCGCTGGTCCTGATTGGCCCGTCGCGCGCCTGCAATGTGACATCAGCCGCGGAGCGATGCCTCGCACTTGAATGTGCGTCCCTGCCGGCTTACATGACCCGATGTGGACAGATGATCGGCGCGTCAGCCGATACAGAGGGATTTCTGTCTTCCGGCAACCATTCATTTGCGTGGGTTGGGGGGACACCCTGCCACACGGAAAGAAGACCTCTGAAATCGCCCAAGGGAAATCTGCCTGGATAGCGAGTAAAGGCGCCCTTGTTTTGCACTGAATGCCGGCGCGGACTTCTGCCCTTTGGGCCGCCCGCTGCTCGGATGCTGTCTCGATAGCCGCGGCCGGTCAAAGGATACGGTCAGGTTACGGTTCGCGATGCGTTGCGGCCGGAGGCGTGTCCACACGGAACGACATCGAACAGACAGGAGACAGTCATGGCCAAAGGGCAGAAACGCAGCAATCGCGAAATCAAGAAGCCAAAAGCCAAGAAAGCCGCCTCTGGCGAGACCATATCGATCCTTTCGCCGAAGAGTCTGGCAACCCAGAAGACCCTGCCCACGAAGAAGGGTTAACCCACTTCCGATGACGGTTGAACTGGCGACCATTCGGATCGTTCCAAAGCCCTGGGGCAGAGGAGATCTCCGCCCCTGGAGTCAGATTCGTGGCAACGACACCGCCATCGGAGAACTCTGGTTCCAGCGCGCCGATCCAACAGCGCCGGAAACCGTGCTTCTGCTGAAGCTACTCTTTACCACACAAAATCTGTCGATCCAGGTCCATCCGGACGATACCTATGCACAGTCGATCGGCCTCATGAACGGCAAGACCGAGGCATGGTATATATTGTCCTCCGAACCCGACGCCAGGATCGCGCTCGGGCTGAGCGAAACCCTCAGCCCCAACAATCTGCGGTCAGCGATAGAGGACGGCTCGATCGCGGACCGGGTCGCATGGTTTCCCGCCCGGGCGGACGATGTGATCTTCGTTCCCGCGCGGACGATACATGCCATTGGCGCGGGCTTGGTGGTGGCTGAAATCCAGCAGCGCAGCGACACGACGTTCCGCCTTTACGACTATGGCCGTAAGCGGCCGCTCGATATCGACAACGCCGCGGCTGTCGCCGATGCCGGCCCGGTCGCACTTCAGGCCGCGCGCCGGCCGCTCTCGGACGCCCGGACGCTGCTTTTATGCACTGATTTTTTCGTGCTTGAACATATCGATCTGCCGCCGCTATCGCACTGGGATCTGCATGCGACCCGAGAAACCTGGGTCCTGGTCCTGGCCGGTTCGGCCCGGTTCGGGACGATAGACGCGGAGATCGGCAACGCGGTGTTCCTGGAAGACGACCACGCGTCGATCGATGTCGGCGCGGTTGGGGCACGGTGTCTGCTGGCCCATGTGGGCAATCGATCCGACCCCGGTCTTCTGCGCCGGATCGGTTCACCGGCTACCGACTTACCGCAAATGCAGTTGATGGAGACACTAGCTTGACCGGAATAAATCGCGTGGCATTTGTCGGCAATTCGCTCCCCCGGCGTTGCGGCATCGCGACCTTCACCACCGACCTGCAGCAGGCGGTGGCCGCCTGGCGCCCGCAAATCGACACCTGTATCGTGGCGATGAACAACGATGGCCATCGGTATAACTACCCACCCACGGTCCGTATGCAGATCGACGACGATCGTCTGGAAGACTACGTGCATGCGGCAGGCGTCCTGAACGCGGGTGGCTTCGATGCGGTGTCGCTCCAGCATGAGTTCGGGATTTTCGGCGGAGAGGCCGGCGGCAATGTGCTGGCATTGGTATCCCGCCTGAACATGCCCGTGATCACAACCCTGCACACGGTTCTGGCCAGCCCTTCCGCCGTACAACATAGTGTCCTTGGTCGTCTGATCGGTGCGTCGTCGCGTGTTGTCGTCATGGCCGAAAAAGGCCGAGAGTTGCTGGAAATGGTCTACCAGGTTCCTCGGGATAAGATCGCGTTGATCCCACATGGGATCCCGGACACGGCATTCACCGAACCGGACCAGGCCAAGGCCCGTCTGGGTTTCGCCGGCCGCCCCGTCATTCTGACCTTCGGCCTGCTGTCGCCCAACAAGGGCATCGAGGTCATGATCGATGCGATGCCAGACATCCTGAAAACCAATCCGGACGCCGTCTATGTCGTGCTTGGCGCCACGCATCCGAACCTTGTACGAAATGAAGGTGAGGCCTACCGCGAAAGGCTGATGCAGCGCACGCGGGATCTCGGAGTAGACGACAATGTCGTGTTTCTCGATCAGTTCGTGGACCGCCCTACGCTGCTCGACTTCATTTCCATGTGCGACGTCTATGTCACGCCGTATTTGACCGAATCTCAGATGACTTCCGGGACCTTGGCCTACAGTTTCGGTTTGGGGAAAGCCGTCGTGTCGACGCCGTACTGGCATGCCAGGGAACTGCTGGCCGACGGTCGCGGTATTCTGGTGCCGTTCGGCGACGCGCAATCCACCGGTAAGGCCGTGGCGGGATTGCTGAGCGACGATGTCCGCCGGCAGGCGATGCGGGAGGCCGCCTACCAGGCCAGCCGCTCCATGACATGGGAACGGACCGCGGAAAACTATCTGAGCGTTTTCGATCAGGCCCATGGCGGCCACCGGTTCCGCGTAATCTCGGGTTCGGCCCAGGCCATGCCAGCGCGCGACCATCGTCCACCCGCGCGACCGCTACCCGAGATCAAGCTCGGTCACCTGTTGTCCATGTGCGACGATACCGGGATGCTGCAGCACGCTGTCCATTCGGTCGCGGATCGGTCGCACGGATACTGCGTTGACGACAACGCGCGCGCCCTGTTGCTGGCCTGCACACTGGGGCGCATGCGGGAACCTTGCATCCCGGAAACGCTGTCGGCCCGTCTGGCGGCATTCATTCAGCACGCCTGGAACCCCGATACCAGACGGTTCCGAAATTTCATGAGCTTCGATCGGCGCTGGTTGGAGGATCGTGGATCCGAAGACAGCCATGGCCGCACGCTCTGGGCCTTGGGCGAATGTGCCCGCGCCGACACAAGCGTGTCCCGCCGCCAGTGGGCCGCATCCTTGTTCGCGGAAGCACTTCCCACCACCCAGGCCTTCACCTCCCCGCGGGCCTGGGGATTCACCCTGCTTGGACTGAACGCCTATCGGTCGGTCGTCGGGGGCAATGTGCAGGCAAACCGGATACGCGACATCCTCGCCGGCAGGCTGATGGCAATCCTGGCTGAAACCGCAAGCGACGACTGGGTCTGGTTCGAAGGGGGTCTGTCCTATGACAATGCACGTCTGTGCCAGGCCCTGATCGCAACAGGCATTTCCACCGGCACGCGAGCCTATCAGGACGCCGGATTACGCTCACTGCGCTGGCTCATGGAGAAGCAGACCACCTCGACCGGCCTGTTTCGCCCGATCGGGACGGATGGCTTCGGCGAATTGCGCATGACGCCGCGGCCGTTCGATCAACAACCGGTGGAAGCGGCCGCGACGATTTCTGCCTGCCTGGCGGCGTGGACCGCGACAGGCGATCCGGCATGGAATTTGGACGCGGAACGGGCGCTGTCGTGGTTCCACGGAGGGAATGATTTAGGGGTGTCCCTGGTTGACGTGGACACGGGAGGCTGCCGCGACGGGCTGCATCCCGACCGTCCGAACGAGAACCTTGGCGCCGAATCGGTCCTCTCCTATCTGCTCGGTCTTGCCGAGATGCGACAGCGGGCCCGGGTCGCCCTGGACCACACGATGCTGGAGCCTGTCAGAAGCCTCCGCGCGTAAGATGATCGGGGCCCCCGGCGCGGGCCATGGCGACCAACGCCCCCAGCCAACCAGCGGCGATCATGACCCACTGCGTGACTGGTCAGGCCGAAGCCGAGCACTGGCGGGCAAGACCTGGCAGACATGGGACAATGCGTACGGTGAATCCTTGCCAAGGATCGGGATTAACGCCTACGCACGGTCTCAGGGGCGTGACCACCCGCTGATCGAACCCGCAATCCCCGCAACCAAATCGAGGCTGCCTTGCCCTACGCGACCTTCCTGAACCGGCAGGCCCTTTACCTGTGTCCCGACCCGACGAGGGTCCTCGTGCGGCCGTTCAAGCCGGCAACCGAGCCTCGGGACCTCAACCCCACCGACAAGACCCGGGCGAATCATATTGTCGATCGCGTGCTGGCGCTCGACCCGGCGATCGCCGCCAGCCAACTGGCGGACGTGCTGGAGAATTTTCAGGGGCGTCATCGCAACCTTCTGGAGAAATTCGAGGCGCGGGCCGACGAGATGGAAATTGCCCTGCAAGCGCATGAGAATTTCAGCAAACTCCAACGCCAGTTGGTTGGCGCTTATTTTATGAACGAATATTCCTTCGAAGCGTCGGCCCTGTTCAACCCCAGCATCGTCATGCACCCGAATCAGTCGAACGCGCCGGAGGGAGGTTGTCGCTTCATTCTCAGCCTGCGCGCCGTCGGGGAAGGTCATATTTCGTCGCTGACGTTCCGGTCCGGATCGATCCTGGCCTCGGGTCAGGTGGTCATCGATCCGACAGCGCGTCTGGCGTCTGTTCCAACCATCCGATACTGGGTCCCCGGCGTGCATGGCGACGACGTCGAAGTGGTCTTCAGGAACGATGAGGATATCAGCGAGCGGGTGATCTTCCCGATTACCGAATCCCAATCGAACGGCATTGAGGACGCGCGGTTCGTCGCGTTCCACGACGAGGGAAAGCGGACCTATTACGCCACCTACACCGCCTATACCGGCAGAGCGATCCGATCCGAGTTGATCGAGACGACGGACTTCGTGTCCTTCCGCATGCTGCCGTTGCGGGGAACCGCGGCGAGAAACAAGGGCATGGCACTGTTCCCACGCAAGATCGGTGGGCGATATGCCATGATCGGCCGCCAGGACAACGAGAACCTCTATCTGATCTATTCGGACGATCTGTATTGCTGGGACGGCGGGCACCCTATCCTGGCGCCGAAGTTTCCGTGGGAGTTCGTCCAGATCGGCAATTGCGGCTCTCCGATCGAACTCGACGAAGGATGGCTGCTGTTCACGCATGGGGTTGGCCCGGTCCGGCGCTATGCGATCGGCGCCGTGCTGTTGGACAAGACCGACCCGTCCAAGGTTCTGGGACGATCGAGCGAACCGCTGGTACGACCCGCACCATCGGAACGCGAGGGATATGTCCCCAATGTCGTCTATACATGCGGCGCCATGCTGCATGAACGGAAGATCATCCTGCCTTACGCTGTCTCCGACACATTTTCCTGTTTTGCGACGATGGACCTCGACGCATTGTTGCGGTCAATGAAAGTGTGATTCTGCCGGCAGGC